>CALLAE010000143.1 GCA_938002665.1 uncultured Saprospiraceae bacterium
TCGCGGTTCACTCTCTTGGAGACTCTCGTCTCCACCCTGCGGGATCAGGGGCCTCCCGTCCGCTTCGCGGTTCACTCTCTTGGAGACTCTCGTCTCCACCCTGCGGGATCAGGGGCCTCCCGTCCGCTTCGCGGTTCACTCTCTTGAAGACTCTCGTCTCCACCCTGCGGGATCGTTCGTTCATTATTTGAAATAGTTTAATTTTGTCTACTTAACGAAACATGCCCAACTTCCGGGCTAAATCAAAACGTAAAAGATGTACAGATCACATAATTGTGGAGAATTGAGAATGAGCCACCAAGGTCAAGAAGTAACCTTATCAGGCTGGGTACAAAAAACTAGAAATCTAGGAGGGCTGACTTTTGTGGACCTGAGAGACAGATATGGCATTACACAGTTAGTATTCAATATGGATACAGATGCTGAACTGACCGAAAAAGCGAGAAAGCTCGGAAGAGAATTTGTTATAAAAGCAACGGGACTCGTAGCAGAACGTGGGAGTAAGAATCCTAACCGACCCACTGGTGATATAGAAATAAATGTGACAACCCTAGATATTCTTAATCCTGCAAAGACACCTCCTTTTACCATAGAAGAAGAGACTGATGGCGGCGATGATCTCAGAATGAAGTATAGGTATCTGGATCTCAGAAGAGCACCCCTGCAGCGCAATCTTTTCTTCAGATCTAAGCTAGCGATAGAGACCAGAAAGTATCTTGCTGATCAGGGCTTTATAGAAGTAGAAACGCCTAACCTTATCAAGAGTACTCCAGAGGGTGCAAGAGATTTTGTAGTACCTAGTAGGATGAACCCAGGTGAGTTCTATGCCCTCCCACAATCCCCTCAGACATTTAAGCAGATACTGATGGTGGGTGGCTTTGATAAGTACTTTCAGATAGTGAAGTGTTTTAGAGATGAAGATCTCAGAGCAGACAGGCAACCAGAATTTACACAGATAGACTGCGAGATGTCTTTTCTTACTAGGGATGAAATTCTTGCGACCTTCGAAGGGCTGACTAAGAATCTCTTCAAAGAAATGCTGAACGTAGAGTTAGAAGATTTCCCTAAGATGGCCTACGATGAAGCGATGGAGAGATATGGCAGTGATAAGCCAGACACAAGATTCGGGATGGAATTTGTAGAGCTGACAAAGGAGAGCAGAGGAAAGGATTTTCCTGTCTTCGATAATGCAGAGTATGTAGTAGGCATCTGCGCACAAGGCACAGCAGAAACCTACTCCAATAAAGATCTTAAGAAACTAACCGAATGGCTACAACGACCACAGATAGGTTGCAAAGGTCTGGTCTATGTAAAATGGAACAACGACGATACTATAAAATCTACAGTAGGTAAGTTCTACTCTGACGATGATCTTAAAGGCTGGCTGAGCAAAGCAGGTGCAGAGAAGGGCGATACGCTTTTTGTCTTGTGTGGGGAAAAAGAAAAAACACAAAAGCAAATGAATGAGCTCAGACTAGAGCTCGGCCGTAAGCTAGGCCTGATGGACCCTAAAGTCTTCAAGCCTTTATGGGTAGTGGATTTTCCACTGCTAGAGTGGGATGAAGAATCAGAACGTTTCCATGCGATGCACCACCCTTTCACTTCTCCTAAAGTAGATGAGATTCCTAACATGATGAATGGGGACCATGAAGCTATGAAAAGGCTGAAAGCAGATGCCTATGATCTTGTTATAAATGGTGTAGAGATAGGGGGTGGCTCTATCAGAATACATGACAAAGAACTACAGTCTAAGAACTTTAAGCTGTTAGGCTTTACTGAAGAAGAAGCGGAGGCACAGTTTGGCTTTTTGCTGGGGGCCTTTGAGTATGGCGCGCCGCCGCATGGGGGGATAGCTTTTGGGTTTGATAGACTGAATGCGGTCATGAATGGTGTGGATTCTATCAGAGACTTTATTGCCTTCCCTAAGAATAACAGTGGACGTGATATGATGATAGATGCACCTAGCCCAGTAGATGAGGAGCAGCTCAATGAATTATATCTAGATCTGAAGCCTATAGAGAAGGAAGAGAGTTAATCTATTTTTCATAGTTTATTCTTTACTTTTCCTGAGGTTGACTATTCCATCTAAAGGGGCAATGACACCGTCCCTTTCCTCTTGTCTGAAACAGGATTTATAGGATTAAAGGATGGACATGATGCCTTCCCATAATGCCTTCGCGGGCTGGCTTTCCCTCTTTGGAGAAGGCCAGAGAGAGGATCATCAATTCCTTTTTGTCTGTACTAGGATTTTTGCGACCACGCAACTTATAACTCTTCACTAAATAACTATGAACTAATACCACCCACTCATGCCTCTTGTCTGAAACAAGATTTATAAGATTAAAGGATTGGCATGATGCCTTCCCACAATGCCATCGTGGGTTGGCTTCCCCTCTTTGGAGAGGGCCAGGGAGAGGATCATTATTTCCTTTTTGTCTGTATTAGGATTTATAGGATTAAAAAATGTGCATGATGATGCCGCGCAACTTATAACTCTTCACTAAATAACTATGAACTAATACCACCCACTCATTCCTCTTGTCTGAAACAGGATTTATAGGATTTAAGGATGGGCAAGATGCCTTCTCACAATGCCTTCGCGGGCTGGCTTCCCCTCTTTGGAGAAGGCCAGGGAGAGGATCATTATTTCCTTTTTGTCTATATTAGGATTTATAGGATTAAAAAATGTGCATGATGATGCCGCGCAACTTATAACTCTTCACTAAATAACTATGAACT
>CALLAE010000144.1 GCA_938002665.1 uncultured Saprospiraceae bacterium
TTCTCTAAATATTCCTTTTCAAAGAAAACGCGATACTCATTGACACTTCTTTGTTTTACTACTTCTCTATAGTTTTTCTGAGTGGCCACATAGATATCAAAGTCTGAAGGCTTGCTAGGCTTATCTGCATTCTGTCTAGTAATAAATTCCCTCTTATTCTTAAGAACTCCATTGTAGTAAGCCATCGCAGGTTCTTTCCCATCATTATAAGATCTGATTAGGATAATCTGAGATTTGCTTTCAGGGTTCAGACTAATATTACTAATTTTCAAATTATCCCTTCTATGATATTTCTTATTGTAATCTGAAATTGCAATTTTGAGATTTTGCATCTCAGACTGATCCTTATCGTAGACAACTACAAAGATGTAGTGCAACTTGTTATCGTCTAGCGTAAACTTATCTTTGGTCTCATCATATAAGATTTCATTGAACGCTTCCTGATCACCTTTTAGGAATCTTAGAATCTCTTTTGCTCGCACCTCCTCTGGTGTATTTTTATGTTTTCTGATAAGGTTCTGCAACTGCTTGACGTATTCCTCTTTTCCTTTTGTAGAACCTATACTCATTGCAGTCAATAAATCAAAGCGTGCATCATAGTCCGTTTTTCCTTTGAACAAGTTACTCTTCTCCTCTGCTCTTTCGATAACAGCGCCATAGTTTCCGTTCTCAAAAAGCTTATAGGTTCTATCATAATAAGTATTGATATTCCCTTCATCTTTTTTCATGGATTTAGCGTAGTTAGGATCCGTGGCCAGTTTGGTAAAGTTAGAGTCTGGAAACTCTGTCTTCAATTTATTTAATACCAAAGTGGCCTGCGTATTATCTCCTAGATCTCTGTAAGAAAGATACAGATAGAATAAGGCCTCATCTCTTTTCTCAAAATCAGGATACTCTCTTATCAGTCTTTCTAGAGACTCTACTGATCTCTCATAGTTTCTGAGTCTTTCTCGGAATAAGATGCCTAGCTGGAACAAGGCATTCTGGATTTTGAGATTAGATGCTCTCTTCTGAGTATCTGAACTCGGAACATCTCTTAGGTAATTAGCTACCTCCTCATCAGTAATAGCATCTGGCTCTACTTCTTCTGCTACTTGCTCGTCTACAGAACTGCCTACATCTGTCCTGAGTGATCTTCTCCAGTTATCTTCTAGCACTCTGGTCCCCCAAGTCTTTTTGAACTCCGCTTTTCCCTGATTAAGAGCAAGCGGATTGTAAGCAAAGAAATTTGTTTTGCCTAGACCTTGTGATCTTCTATTGCTGCCAGAAAGTATATTAGAAGTTCTCTTTTGCTCCACCTCCAGATTTTCTCCATTGGCTTTCCTCTCCTCTATATTAGCACGAGCCATATCTTTTAGCTCTTCTTCACTCATCATGCTCAATTTTAGAAGGCTGTCTTGTAGATTGACGATTTCTATATTCTTAGCAATGTCAGTCAGGTTATCTGCCAGTCTCTTAGCTGTCGCATATCTATCGTCTGTGATGGGCATGGCCTTCACTGCAGCATCATAGTTCTTCTTTGCATCTCTATAGAGACCTTGGTTATAGAGTAGCTCTGCAAGTTTGTAATTTGCTTCTAACTTGACATTCTTATTTCCACCTCCGATACTTACAGCTTCATTAAAGTCTGCCATTGCACCAGCGATGTCATTAGAGTTTAGTTTTATTTGTCCTTGGGTGAAGTACAACTGATCTAGGTAAGCCAGGTTCTTAGCTTCCTTAGACATCTTTTCTAATTTCTTAAGTGCCTTTTGTTTAGAAGTCTGACCTGTCTTGTAGGACAACTTCAGCTCATTCAGTTCAGCATTGAATTCCATTTCATAATTAGGGCTGAATTTTTTAGCCCTCTTGTACTCAGTGTAAGCCAGAGCAGCATTGTCTTGTTGCTCATAGATTTGCCCTTTTATAAAAGCATATCTTGCTCTGAGCTTTCTTTCTTTTTCCAGTTCTATAGCTTCGTCTAGTGCCACTAGCGCAGCATCCATTTCGCCCGTCCTGATGTACATGTGGGCTTTGACAGCCGGCAGCTTATTGGCTACATCTTCACTGAGTGGATCAGTATTTTCCAGTCTGTCCAGTACATTTTTAGCAGCAGAAAATCTTTCTGTTTCTATGTAGGTTCTAGCCAGCCAGTACAGGCCTTCGTAGAAAGCTGTTTTGTTCTTCAGCACTGCTCCTTCTCCTTGGGGACGATTTTCCTTTTCCTTTTGCTCAGCCTTCTCTTCTTCCAGCTTTTGTTTTTCTTTCTCAAATTTTTCTTGTGCTTCTTGCTCCTCTTTCGCCGCTTTTTCCACTGCCCTAGCCGCTTCCCTCTCCTCTCGAGTCATTATACTAGGGTCTGATTTTTTTTCCTCTACTTCCTCCTTGGTTGGTCTCTCCGAAGGTCTTTTTTTAGTACGCTTTTTTTTCTTCTTACTCTTTTTGGATCTTTCTGATCTGGCTTTTCTCTCAGCCTCTCTTGCTTTTTCTTCTATCTTTCTTTGTTCGTCTCTTTCCTTTTCTTCAGCCTTTCTTTCTTTGTCTTTTTCCTTTCTCTCTGCATCTAATTCCTTTCTTCGTTCCTTGGGAGATTTTCTTTTAAACTTTGCTTTTGAGTACTCTCTTCCGTAAGGGTTTAGTGGATCAAATTCTTCTTCAAAATATTGGAAGGTTTCTTCAGCAGACGCATAGTCTTGCTTCATATATTGAGCCTCCCCCATCAGCACATAGCAGTCATCTACATAGTTACTGAAATCATGAATGGTGGCTACAGTAATGACTTTTTCTATCGCCTTATCCATGTTAGGTGCGATGGCAGTAGGATTATCCAGTTCTATATAATCAAAGACGGGTAAGATCTTGTTATAATTATTTTCCGTGGTGGCATCTAACTCCAGCTTCGTAGTATTCATAAGCTCTTTGGCATTGAAATATCCATTGAACTTAGAAGTGGTGTTGTGGTATAATTTCTTGATGCCTTTTACATCACTCTTTGAACGCGTCGTCGAACAGCCCGTGAAAATCACGATAAATAAGGCTACAAATGACAAGCTTAATATCTTCTTCAATTTCTCCAATACTAATTATTAAAATTTAATCGTCTTAGGTTAGATCCAAACTGTAAAATGAAAGATGAGGTACCTTTCGTGTAAACTATTGGTTTTAAACGCATTATAAGCACTAGATATTATAAAATTAAGCGCCATTATCGGCTTTATAATCTATATATCTGCAGCCGAGGCACAAAGAAAAACCAAAACAAGGAATAAAGTCTATCTTAATTATACAACTTATCGTAATTATTTGATTATCAATAATTTATGAATTTTAAATTATTAGAGCTTATAACCGCTAAAGCTTAGCCTTCTATTTTATCCCTGTGTACTTAAGGGCTTTTTGAACTTAGCACCTTAGTTTCGTGTCTAGAATAGCGAATATCAGTAAATGTCGGATACCTCGGACAACAAGAGACAAAACAAACTTTCGGATAGTTATCGTGTAGTCGTGTATGATGAAGATACGCTAGGCGAGGTGCGGTCAGCTAGAGTGACTAGAGTGGGCTTGCTTTCTGCCATTCTTCTTTCTTTTGTGACGATTGCATTACTTACGGCCCTGCTCATAGCCTTCACCCCTATCAAATATCTTATTCCTGGCTACGCAGATGTGACTAATAATCGTGCTTACATGGAGCTCAATGCCAAGCTAGATAAAATTGAGTCAGAGCTGGATGCCCAACGCGTCTACACTAATGGACTCAAAAATATGCTCAATCCGACTCAAGTAAAACTAGATAATGAGGCTACTTCGGGTCAAGAAATTAGAAATAATTCAATGAAAGGCCAAAATCAGGGTATT
>CALLAE010000145.1 GCA_938002665.1 uncultured Saprospiraceae bacterium
TACCAGTTATAGATTCTAAATCTCCGCAAGACCAATTTAGCAAACTCATAAAAAGTTAAAAATCAAGATTGAGACTATATCGGGTACCTTTCAACTGACCCTTTTTTAAAAGGATTTTCTTCTCCACTAACTCAGATAAATCTCTCGTAGATGTAGAGGCAGAAGTGCTAGCTATGGTTGCGTAGTTCTTCGCACTGAGCCCACCTTTAAATCCTCCATGTCCTTCTTCAAATAAGCGTTTAATCACTTTAAGTTGTCGTTCATTTAAGTCAGGAGCATAGAGATCAAAGAACTTTGCTTTTATAATTAAATACTCAACAATCTTTATAACTTCTCTTTGTCCCTCAATAATAACATCACTGAAATATATTAGCCAATCAGTGAGATCTAAAGTATGATTGTGCTTTTCAAGCATATTGTAGTATTTCTTTTTTCTGGAATGGATTATTTGAGATATAGGAATTATAGACGATTCATCTAAACTGATAGACAATGATTTATTGGTTATGGCTCTTCCAATTCTACCGTTCCCATCTTCAAATGGGTGGATAGTTTCAAAATAGAAATGACTTATTCCTGCTTTTGCCAAGGGCATAAAGTCATCTTTTAGGTTGCCAAAGTGGACTTCATTATACCAAGAGACAAACTGATCCATCTCAGTTGGAATAATCTTAGATGGTGGAGCTTCAAAATGTATACTTGGTTTGTCCAGTCTCCCAGACACTATTTGCATTGGATCTTTATGCGTTCTATAACTGCCAATGTCGTCAAGATCACGTCTCCCATTCATAATCATTTCGTGCCACAAAAACATTTGAGAATGCTTTAGAGGCGTATTGAAATTCTGATATAAATCCACCATCATTTCAGCAATTCCATACTCAGCAGGTTGTACTTTTCGCTTAACAGCATTTAGCCCTAATTTACTTTTGATAGATGATTGGACACTATCTCTATCTAAATACTCTCCTTCGATTTCAGTGGTTTTTACCGCTTCATTACTCAACATCTCTACCAGAAAGTTATCCTTCGAATCAACCTTAATATGACGCAAAACACCAAGCATTTCGCCTGTATTCTTTGCAAAATTAAGCTCTAATTCTTTTAAGGCTTGAGCATTGAAAGTAAATTGAGGCCAGTCTTTAAGCTGCCAGTTCCAATTAGGCATGGGCTATATAATATTGATTTATAGCTCAATATTAAGCTAGATGTGGGCTATAAGTCAAGTATTTACAGCTCAAAAGCTTTAATTCTATCATATTTACTTGCCAAGCATATCGCAAATAGCATTTAATCCTCTCCTTTTTGAAAGGAATTACAGACTTAAGTTTGATTAAGATTTAAAAAAATCAAATACAAATTTGATTATTTAAGCTGATCTCAGACAATACTGGCATTCACGTCTATCCCATAAAATGCGACATAGCTTTGCTGTTCAAATTCTAGAGGAATACTAGGACATAGTGGCATTCAAATAGCATGCAAAAAGGAAAAGGAGTTATGAATTTCTTCATAACTCCTTGATTTCCAGCGGTCTGGACGGGACTCGAACCCGCGACCCCCTGCGTGACAGGCAGGTATTCTAACCAGCTGAACTACCAGACCTTATTCTTCGGCTTTTTTCAGCGATGACAAAAGTAATTAGGTTTTTCGTCTTATACAATGATTTGATAATACTTTCTATCTAGCTCAGCCCTCAGTTCTGAACCCCTTAGTTTAATAGACTGACTATCAAAAGATTACACCTCGGTAGCCCTAAACTTCTAAAAATATTATTGATTCCCCTCACCAGATAATATACAGAAACATAAAAAGCAGCCCTCCAAAGACGTACAAAAACACCTTAAATGGAAACTGAGCCACCCCAAAAGCAACATCCAGTACCTTCTCCATTGCCTTATTTCCAGAGGATAATGCTACCGCTCTACCCTCCTCCTCTGACACATACTCATCGCTAGGCCCGACCAGCATGCGCTCGTCTATGTGAATCTTATCTGATAGCGCCATGATCACCTTTCGTATAAAGCGATTGATAAGGCCGCCGAGAATAGGGATCTTAGCTGATACGGCAGTCGTCAGCATAGGAAGAGTCACTATATGAATGATGCCTTTGTAGAGCATCCTCAGTGCATCCTTCCTGTTCTCCGATGGAAGATGAACCTTAGCCGTATCGATGTCTCTAGCAGCAGATCTCATTATGCCCATAGAATAATCCATGATGCCTAGTATGTCTGACTTGAGTCGATTAGTCAAGAAGATAATGCCTAGGAAGATCCCTACCAGTAAGAAGAGTCCAAGACCAAAAATGGCATAGATGACATACTGTACATGCGCAAGATCTACAACAAAAAAACCAACTATATAGGCTATTATAGTTGCCAAGATAGGCTTGAAAGTCCAGCTAAGTATGTACTCTGGAAATACCAACATAGAGACAAAGGTCTCTACCACCTCTTCATTTTTATATTTCGCTACAGAAATACCTAGCTCTTCTTTTATTCGAGCATCAAGGATCGCCACATCTTCTTCTGTCCTGATTTGCATAATTATGAGGTGACGTTATAAAAATTCAGTCTTTTCATAAGTCAAGTGCTCTTTATACTGTTCAAAGGGAATCTTAAGTAACTGCCCTACTTGTTTAGTATCCTTCGCTGACATATGTGTATCTACACCATAGACCAACTTACTATTGTCTACTTCTGTATAAGTACCAAACATTCTATCCCAAAAAGAAAAGATATTCCCATAGTTCATATCGGAATAAGGCATCCTGTAATGATGGTGCACATGATGCATGTTAGGTGTGCAGATAATATAGACTAAAGTTTTGTCTAGCCAGTCTGGCAGCACAACATTAGAATGATTGAACTGGCTGAGAACTACTGACATGCTCTGATACAAAAACACCAGCCACATAGGAGCCCCAACTATTACCGCAGCGGCAATCGTAAATGCGAGTCTAATAACACTTTCTCCTGGATGATGTCTGTTGGCACTGGTGACGTCTACATGCTGATCAGTATGATGGATAAGATGAAATTTCCACATCCACTTAACGTGATGCTCCACCCAATGCGGCGCATAAGCACCCAAGAGGTCCATTAGTAACAAGCCGATAACTAACTCTATAGCAAGAGGCAGGTCCACCCACTGCAATAATCCTACGCCATTAGCCACGACCCAGTCACTACTCATCACTAGACTGAAGGCAAGAAAAAAGTTAACCAGTATAGTCGTTAGAGTAAAAAAGATATTTACAAGGGCATGTCGCCACCTGCCATAATCCAATGACATCAGTGGGACTGCACTTTCTACAAGAGAAAAGAAGACCAAGCCTCCTACTAAGATCATCGTCCTGTGGGAGGATGGGATTTCCGCAAAATAGGATATTATCGTTTCTAGCATAGATAACTTTGGCTGTCTAAGTTATAAGAATTGGCGCGAATGGAAGAAGCTAAATATATATTATATAAATTTGTAATTCGAAAATAGATATGATACAGACCTTAGCTGAAAACCCCATCCTTCTGCTGTTCATAGTAGCGGCACTAGGGTATTTTCTCGGCAATATCAAGATATTCGGTGGTTCTCTAGGAGTGGCAGCAGTCCTATTTACAGGGCTGGCTTTTGGCGCAGTGGATCCATCACTTAAGATCCCCGAGGTGGTTTTTATCTTAGGACTGGTACTCTTTGTCTACTCTATCGGTCTTGGCTCTGGACCAGCTTTTTTTGATTCTTATAAAAAGAACGGCTTTCGAGATTTCATTTTTATAGTGAGTATGCTTGTGCTATCTGGCCTCATAGCTATCTTGCTATTCTTAGCCTTTGGATTTTCTGCTTCTACCATAACAGGAATATATGCGGGTAGCACAACTAATACCCCAGCTCTAGCTAGTGTCATAGATCATATCAATAATACCTTCAGTGCAGATGCTGCTGCTCTTAGCAATGCCGCTGTAATAGGTTATTCTCTTTCCTACCCGATGGGAGTGCTAGGAGGGATCTTTGCGATTATCATCATGGAAAAACTTCTTAAGATAGATTATGCCAAGGAGAAAAAGCAGCTCAGAAAGGAGTACCCTCTAGACAGCTACCTCAGCTCTGCCGCGATCAAAATAACAAACCCTGAAGCTACAGGCCAATCGCTCAGAGACCTATATAACAAGTATGGTTGGGAGGTTATTTTCAGCCGTATAATTAAGGGTAAGGAAACAGCTTTGACTAATTGGGATACAACTTTTCAGTTAGATGACATCGTAATGATCGTCGGTAACACAGAAGAGGTAATGCAGGCTGTAAGTGAGCTGGGCGAAATCGCAACTTCTGATCTTGAGTATGACAGAACACAGTTTGATGTGAGACGGATCTTTGTATCTAATCCAGCAGTAGTGGGCCATAGTCTAGCCTCACTGAGCATAGGTAAAAAATTCAATGCATCTATCACAAGAATAAGAAGAGGAGATATCGATATGTTAGCCAGTGATGATCTGGTTCTAGAGTTGGGAGATAGAATCAGGTTTATTGCACGGAGAAAGGACTTAAGAGCACTGTCAGAGTACTTTGGTGATTCTTATACCAAGTCTAGTAAGGTGAATTTATTTTCATTTGGGCTGGGCATAGGGATAGGGCTGGCGCTAGGTATGATAGAGATTCCCTTAGGGACCTTTTCATTTAAGCTCGGTTATGCGGGCGGGCCGCTCATAGTGGGTTTGCTCTTAGGAGCAGTGCGCAGAACTGGGCCTATCGTCTGGACCTTACCTTACTCCGCTAATGTCACTTTACAACAGATAGGTTTGATTCTATTATTGGCGGGTATAGGGGTCAATTCTGGTAGCTCGTTTATCTCTAGCATGACTATAGATAGTGTATGGATTTTTATAGCAAGTGCGCTGATAGCGATGCTGACGGCAATCATCACTTTACTAGTTGGTTATAAGATTGTAAAACTACCCTTCAGCCTTTTGATGGGAATGGTTTCTAATCAGCCAGCGATTCTTGATTTTGCTTTGTCTAAGAGTGGCAACAGAATTCCAGAGTTCGGTTACACGATGATGTTTCCTATCGCCTCTATTATGAAAATCGTCATTGCACAGGTAATGTTTATTGTACTTATGAGCTAGTTTTTATACCTTGTAAATTACAATACCTGAAGATGTCTACACCTATCTCACCTAAAGACGATGCCCTTGAAGGCTACCTTAATGAAGAGAGACAGTTTGTCCGTCTGCCCGGTCGCAAGCAAAAGAAGAAATTAGATCTTATGATTTCTTTTCTTGCTAACCAATTTGAGCAAGACACCTTCTATTCAGAAACTCAGGTCAACGAAATACTCAATCAGAATCATACTTTCGATGACCCTGCTACCCTCAGAAGATTACTGATAGGTACTGGTCTCATGGAGCGCTCTCGCGATGGCCGCAAATACTGGAAAGCTAAATAACCTTCTGTTGAATTTATTCAAATAAAAAAAACCTGCTCATCACTTAGACAAGCAGGTTTCATAAGTTTATATTTTCACTTTATTTTATCGAACCATCAACATTTTCTTGACCACTCCTTCTCTTCCCGATATTACTTTAGTATAGAATAAGCCGGACCCATACTTAGTTAAGTCTATTTCGTAGGCTACACCTGCTCTCACAGCTCTACTCTCTACCACTTTACCATAGCTATCATAGATTAACAACTTACCTTCCTCGCTCTGCATTTCTGGTATCATTAAGTTAAATATGCCACTTGTTGGGTTAGGATAAGTCGTATAACTAAGACGACTGCCTGTACCCCCACCACCAATATTATCCATGCATGGTGTCTGTGCCCCTTCTGACAAGTCAGTATCTAATATTCCTGAGCCATCATACTTAAGTGAGGTCGTCATCGTAAATGGAACTGCGAACTGATTAGCCATCCACAAGCCTGCTCCTATAGCAGTTCCTGATCTCTGGTGACCAGCTGACCCCCACTCCGTATAATGCATTATATCATCGAAGGATCCAAACTGCTGAGATCTATATAAGCCCATCTCGCCATCATTAGTGGTAAGAGATATATTTGCATCCAAATCTAACACTACATGATCTCCAGGACTGAGAATAACAGAACCACAATCCACTGTCAGAGTACTTATCTGGTCATAATTAAGATCACTGCATAGATACAAACCAGATATGTCAGTCGGCGCTATTCCGATATTCTTGATTTCTATTTGAGAAGAACCCAAAATTTCTGTGATTATAGGCATACTACAGTCTTGTTTCTCGACTGTAATCGGCATTGCTGATACATCAAAACATTCAGAGGCCATAGCCTGAACACCGACTGTATCACCAGGCATTCCTGTAAAGGTTCCAGTATATGAGATTCCATATATCTTACATGTTCCAAAGCCTAATCCTTCAAAGTCGATTATGTTACCTACCAGAACAGAATCTATTTCATCATTCTCATCTGTAATCACATATTGATACGAGCCCATAGTACTGTTAGTAGAAAGTGTCAGGCTATCCAGTACACCATCAGAAGTACAGAATGATATAAAGTCATCTACAGCTATAGGAGAACTTAAAACCTGATTACCATCTACACCATTTTTAACTACAGTTATGAGATTAGAGAATTCATAACATCCTTCTAAGGAATCAATGTTCATTCCTGGCGTCAAACCAAGAATCTCACTAGTGGCACTCATATTGTAGACATAACAAACTCCATCACCAAAGCCTTCAAAATCTATGAAAGTACTCCCAGCTAAAGGAGTGAGTAAGATGGAATTAAAGGTATCAGTTACCACATATTGATAATTACCACCTAGTGTATCTGCTATCGTAAGATTGACCACATTAGGTATGCCATCTCCTACACAGAACTCAAACATAGTAGCACCAGAAGGCGTAGAAAGTGTCCCACCGTTGACGACTTCTTTGTTAACGATTATAGGATTAGATAATAAGTAAGATCCCATAAGTGTATCCAGATCTTCTCCTAAAGCTAAGCCAGAAATTGTGCCTTCGTAACTCACATTACGTACTAGGCAAGTCTCAGGATCCATGTCATCAAATAAGAATGGCGGAGCCGTAGGTAAGTCTAGTATCAAGCCACTTGTGTCTGTTACCACCCATGCAAAAGCTTCTCCTATAGTATCCGTCAAGATGACATCTATAGAATCCAAAGCATAAGTACTATTGAAGCAATAATTAACAGTGGTCAGACTATCGGTGGTCTGCAAAGTTCCACCAGCTAGAGTTGCTTGTATAGCTGTCACAACAATAGGATCTACTAGATCAAAGCAGCCATCCAGATCATTTATATTACTTCCTACAGAAAGACCTGTCAAACCAAACGAGTAAGCCAATCTTGTAATGTGGAATACTCCACCCCCAGAGTTTTCAAAAGTAAATGGAGGTCCTGAATCAATTTCAGTAATCATTCCCATACTATCATATACTACCCAGTTAGTGCTATCTCCTTGCACTGTACCGAAAGTAGTGACGTCTATAGAATCTACTATTCCCTCTCCTACCATAATAGTGATACTGTCAGGAGGCAAGAATGAGCCTGCATTTACATTTTCATTTATTAGAGTAATCGGATTAGACAGATCGAATATCCCTTGCAGATTGGCAATTTGTTGCCCAGGTGCCAAGGTCATAAGTGGTGTCTCATAGGCAATATGATAAAGATTCAAGGTTGTCGCATTAGGGCTTCCTTCCACATTTACCAGCACAGTATCTATTACTGTATTGATAGTATCATCCACCCTGAGAATAAAACCACTCGTATTAGTAACAATAAAATTAAAGTTAGAACCAGATTGCCCACTGATTACTATCAGACTAGAATCTATCTCTGCATTTCCTTGACAGACTGAAATCATATTTGTTCCATCTAGCGTGGCAATTATACCTCCATTTACAATGCTTGAAGAAGCTGCAACTTTCACAACTTGGATAGAGTCAGAAAAACTGTAACAACCATTTAGGTCTGTAGCTACATTATTTCCTATCTGCAAGCCACTAAGGTTGTCATCATAAGCCAGATGCCATACCTGACACTGTCCCGGCGCAAATCCTTCAAATGTAAATGGAGGACCTGTAGGTAATTGTAAAATATTTCCTAGCGTATCTGTTACGACCCATGAAGTATTCTCACCCACTATACTTCCTGAAAGATTGACCATAAGTGAATCTACAGGATCACTACCCAAGAAAATGGTATCGAAAGTCATACCCGTAGCAGTCATCAGACTACCTCCCGCGCTGAAATTCTTATCTACATTCACCGGGTTAGAAAAATCAAAGTTACCAACAAGATCACTAACATTAGATCCTTCTGCTAACCCTGTCAATGGATTCTCAAAACTCAAGTGCCATATCTGACATGCGCCTGCACTCAAGGTATCAAGTGCAAATGGCGGGCCTCCCAGTGGAAGTGATATAATCATTCCAAAAGTATCTGTAATCACCCAAGTCATCGTGTCACCTACGCCACCCACAAGATTGACAAAAACACTATCCACTGGATTATCAGAAAGACATATTTCAATATTGTTTCCTATAGCAGTAGTGACTACTCCGCCATTGAGACCTGCACTAGAGGACTTTGTTACCGTTACAGGATTCGAGATAGCATAACAACCACTCAAGGTACTCACATTAGTTCCTGTAATGATGCCACTAAATTCACCCGTGTTATAACTGACTTCCCATATAAGACATACGCCGCTCGGCTGATTATCAAATAAGAATAAAGTACTATCCTGTAATGAACTGATGAGTCCAAAAGTATCTGTAACTATATACACAGATGTATCAGCACTAATGGCGGAAGATACAATTGTAAGAGAATCAGTCATACCATCATTAGTAGTGACTGTGGCCGCAACAGAACCATCTGCAAGGGAAATGCTATTAGCCAGTAG
Source organism: uncultured Saprospiraceae bacterium (assembly GCA_938002665.1). GTDB lineage: Bacteria > Bacteroidota > Bacteroidia > Chitinophagales > Saprospiraceae > RFSX01. Next base: position 8,918 of record CALLAE010000145.1, read on the forward strand.
TTGCATCTTGTTAACAGTAACTACATTAGATAATAAAAAATTACCGTCTAGGCTATCCAAGTCTTCTCCTATTGCGAAGCCTGTAAGAATACTATCATATACAATATGTACTAGCTCACAGACCTGCGACGTATCAGCAGGGAAACTAATAGGCTCTGTAGCAGGCGTAGCTAAAATGATACCTGTTGTATCCGTGACCACCCACGAAGAAATCGGCCCGTTCTCACCTTCCAACACTAGATCTAGCTCAGCCCCACTATCTCCAGTACAAAGATCTACTACTGTCATACTATCAGCAGTCATGATAGTCCCTGCAATCAAGGAATCATTGACAGCCGCTATTTTATCTACTACTAAGAAATTGGACAGATCAAAACATCCATCTAAATCTATATTTACATTATTTCCATTAGCAAGTCCCATCAGACCTGTCGTATAAGCCAGATGATAGATTCTGCAAGAACCTACAGCGGTAGAGTCAGGGAACACAAACTGAGGTCCCATATCGATATCTAATATCACTCCCGTTGTAGTAGTCAGTAACCAACTAGTGCTATCTCCAGCGCTACTATTCAAGATTACATCTAAAGTATCTGCCACACCATCACCTACTGTAATAGTCATAGCGAAACTGCTATCATCAAACTGTATCAGCCCACCTTCAGCATCACCTTTCGTAACTACAACTGCATTAGAAAAATCAAAATTACCAGATAAAGTATCTACATTTTCTCCTACTTCGAGACCTACAAGTGCACCATTATAACTCAAGTGCCATATCTCGCAAATACCTGCAGAAAGTAGACCTAACTGAAACAAGGTACTATCCTGCAAGGCAAGAATTACACCTGAAGTATCAGCCACCACATAGATAGAACTATCTCCTATCGCTCCATCGAGAATAACAGATACATCCGCTGAGGTAGAAGCGAGACAAATTTCTGCAGTCATCATACTATCTATAGTCATAAGTGTTCCACCTTCTAGCGGAGCAACCATGCCTGTACGTGTAACCTCTATCGAGTTAGATAGATCAAAACAACCTTCAAGATCAGAAACATTAGCACCCACTTCTAAGCCAGAAAGACCGAAAGCATAACTTAAATTCCAGATATAACATACGCCTGTTCCTGCAGCTTCAAAAGTGAATGGAGGACCTACAGGTAATTCTAAAATATTACCATCTACATCTGTAATCAACCAAGAAGTTGTATCTCCTGCTATGCCATCTAAAATGACCTCAATAGAATCTATGATACCATCTCCTACCATAACAGATACAGCTACCAAGCTATCACTAGTCATAAGACTACCACCATCAGCTTCATCTCTTATAACCTCTATAGGATTTGACAAATCAAAATCTCCGCTTAGTGTATCTAAGTCTTGACCTGCAGCTAAGCCAGTAATCATACCATTGTAACTGATATGCCATATGTTACATACACCTACTGTACTATATTGAAAAGGAGGACTGCTAAAGACTGCCAAAATAAAGCCAGTAGTATCTGCAATAATATACTCCGAAAACTCTCCCACTTCTCCTGCTAACACCACATCTACTTCTACGTTTTCAGTGCCAAGACAAAGCTCAGCAGTAACCATGCTATCTGCAGTCATTATTGTTCCTCCATTTACTACTGGAGGCATGTCAGAACTTACTGTGCCAGCACATAGATTAAAGGTAAGAGGAATACTATTAGGATTAGAAGGATCAGATTGTGCTCTGGTGACAGTTATAGGTGTCGGCATATCTACCAATGACACAGAACTGCTAGTACCTGCAGCCCCTACATAATCAAAGCATACTTCGAAAAGTGTAGCCAAAGAGTCTAAGGTTGCAGGATTAGAACCAGAATTATCTATCCATGTAAAAGTTAAAGTACCATCAGCAGCTGAAATAGTACTGAAATCTGTTGCAGAAAAACCAGGCACTCCAAAGGCCTGAACACCAGTATATGACAAGAATGTTGTATCCCAGCCCACTGTTCCACTGAAAGTATCTATGCTGTCAAAATGAGTGACCAGTAATGGCAGACAGAAATTAGAATCAACACTAGTTGTTGTACTATCAAACTCAAACTTAACCGCAGGAAATGCTGTAGGCACTGCTGTTCTTTCTACTGTTATAGCATTGGACACATCAAAACATCCTTCGAGGCCTGCAACTGTATTACCAACAGCCAATCCTGTCAAGCCATCTGCATGACTCAAATGCCATATCAGACATACACCTACACCTGCATCCTCAAATACAAATGGAGGCCCAGCTGGCAGTTCTAATATTTCGCCTTGTGTATCAGTGATAAGCCAGACGTTATTATCTCCTACATTATCTTCTAAGACTACATCTATAGAATCAATAAGACCATCTCCCACCACAATGGAAATAGAAGTCATGCTATCAGAAGTCATAATCGTTCCTCCATCCACTACATCTCTGGTAACTGTAATAGGATTTGACAAATCAAAATCTCCCATGACCGCAGAAACATTGTTTCCAGCCATAAGACCAGTGATCTGATCATTCCAACTTATGTTCCAAATCTGACAAACACCAGCACTCACGCCTTCAAAATCGAAAGATGAATTATCCTGCAATTCTAATATGAGCCCACTATCATTAGTAATTAGATAAGAAGAGGTATCTCCTATCGCTCCTTCAAGAATAACATCCACACTAGTAGTACCAAAATCTAGACACAAGTCAGCCATCATCAGAGAATCTGTCGTAATTATTGTTCCACCATCTACGGTGTCTTGAGCAACAAATTCTGTTTTATTAATCGTAAGTGGATTGGAAAGTGCATAGCAACCAATAATATCTGGTACTAATAAGCCCACTTGTAATCCAGTAATGTCAGAACTATAACTTAGGTTCCATGCTAAACATGTTTCTGTTACTCCGGTATCAAATTCTAGTGGTGCAGTAGGCAAGCCTAATATCTCTCCGCTAGTATCTGTCAAAACTATCACGCTGGTATCACCTACGTTGTCTATGGTCATAAGATTTATCACATCTACCAAACCATCATTGACAACGATATCAACAGTGGTCTGTCCAAATTCGTCAGTCAATGTTCCACCAGAAACCACATTTCTGACCACATCTATAGGTTCAGACAAGTCAAATGACCCACTAAGATCTGTAGCAATATTACTCCCTACTACCAATCCAGTTAATGGAGAGTCTTCATAAACGATATGATAAATTCTGCATAATCCAGCCCCTGCACCAGCGAAACCAAAATTTGGAGTACTTGTTATTTCCAATATCTCACCTTGCGAATCTGTAACCACATAATTACTTTCTGGCCCAACAGGATTCTGAGCAAAAATGACAACTAATGAATCTGATGAACTATCCCCTATACAAACTGACGCCTCAGTCATCCCTGAACTCGTCACTATGATACCAGCATTTAAGGTATCACCTGCCATACTGTTTTCTCTGGTGACTGTAATTCTATTGGAAATAGAAAAACAACCCTCAAGCATATCTATTCTTTCACCTATATTCAATCCATCAAGAACACCACAATAGCTAATATTCACTATGCTGCATATGCCCGGACCATTGCCATTAAAATCAAACTCATTAGATGATTGGATATTAAGAATTGTTCCTTGGTCATCGAAGACTACATATATTGATTGTTCTCCATCGTTAGCAGTTAGTGCAGTACTCAATGTAGCTGTTGCACTCTGACCTAACAATAAGGTCACAGTCGTTGTTCCATTTTCTAAAGTCAGAGCTCCACCTTGAGGTAATTTTCTTTCTACAGTTACTGGTTCAGACAATTCAAAACATCCTAAAACTATGTCATTGATATTATCGGAGCTACCATATAATATTAGGCTATCAGAATGAGAAATATGATAGACCTGACATACTCCTGCAGGAGCATTTCCAAAATCTACATTACCGTCCGGTAGTGTTTCTAGAACGTTACCAGACATATCTGTTACTAACCAGCTACTAAAAGCACCCTGGTTGCCAGTAACTTCCAATGCTAATGACCTTTCTCCTATATTATTCAGACACAACTCATAATTTGCTGGGCCATCTATAGAACCACTCTCTACTTCGTTTCTTACAACTCTGACAGGATTGGATAAATCAAAACAATCACCTGTTAGAGTAGAAGCATTTTGTCCTACACCTGCACCAGCTATAGTGCCATTATACACAACTGCCCATATCAGACATACGCCTGAGAAGCTATTGTTAAAGTCTATAGAGTTATTGTTATCTAACTGGGTTTGCATGAGTACCTCTCCACTTTCATCCGTGACAAGGTATAAGATATTGTCTCCTATCTGACCAGTAGCATCTATCCTTACTGCTTGGTTATCATTATTTTTCAGACAAAGGATACTAAGATCACTTCCATTGACAGATATGCTTCCAGCATCTACAGTATTCCTAGTTATTGTTACTGGATTAGAAAGATCAAAACATCCTTGTAGATTAGATACAAGTCCATCCACAACAAGGCCAGAAAGGCCATCTTCATAAGCGATGTTCCAAATATTAAAAGTTGTCTCATTTATATTTCCAAAGTCAATTTGAGAATTAGCTGTTACTGTCAAAATTCTACCTTGAGCATTTGTAATAACAAACCTATTGTTAGAACCAATAGATCCAGTATTTACAACAGTAACCTGAGTGGTGTTTCCACAAAATTCTAAGTTAGTTCCACTAGCGGTAGTTAGTGTCCCACCATCTAGAGGAGTAGCTATATAATCTATATTTATAGGGCTAGAAATAGCAAAACAACCTGATAGATTATTGAGGTTGGTGCCATTAGTTAATCCAGAAATATTAGCATAACTGACTGCTAATAGCCTATAAGATCCGTCACCTATATTGCCTAGGTCGATGTTAGGATCAGAGTACAATCCTATGATCTGACCAGAGGCATCAGTAAGAACATAGCTAAGAAAATCTCCGCTGTTTCCAGTTAGGTTAGTCGCAACTACCGTATTTCCTTGATTAGGACAAATAGTTACCTCACTAGTCTGAGACGGGCCTGTTAGGGTTCCACCTCTTACTACATTATTTGTAACTTCTATTGCATTAGAAAGATCAAAACATCCCACGAGATTATAGAGGAATGACCCTGAGGATAATCCTCCCAGGGGCCCTTCGTAGGCGATGTGAAAGATTCTGTAGTTACCATTAGGATAACTTGCCATATTAAAAGTACTAGAGTTAGAAACAGCCTGGATGAAGTCATCTTCTCTTGCAAGTATGTAAGAAAAAGTTTCTCCTTTTGCGCCTTGAAGTGCAACATCTACCGTATTGTTCTGAGTACCATCTGAGCAAAAATCAGTGGGAGAAGTAGTACTGATGCTACCACCGTTTACACTACTACAACCCCCTGTAATCATCAGGTCTTCTATATCCCAAGCAGTCACATGAGATGCTATACCAGCTAGACTGTAGGGTAAAATTTCTATCCTGAAAACTGTAGGAGTTGTGACCGTCGCAGCTACAACAGAAGAAAAATCAAAGTACCTATAGGTCCAATCTCTATTAGTAGGTATTTCTGATGATCTATAAATCTCTCCTGCTTCTGTCAAAATTCTCACTCCAAACTTTGTTGGATAATTATTTGGTCCTGAGTCTCCATCTATAAATTGGAAAAACTCTGGTGCTTTTGAGAAAAATGCCATATTATCCAAAGAACCGACACCATCTGGTCCGGGCTCGACTAGAACATTCACTCTTATTGATTTTTCGTCTCCAGCTGAGTAGGAATCAAATTCACTACTGCTGATACACATGGCAGTTGTTCCATTCATTCCTGGCGCGCAAGAATGTGGATTTCTATAAGGGTTTAACCTAAATAAATTATTCCCTAATACTGATAGGGTACTGCATTCAGGGTTTGATATAGATTCAGCAACAAATTCTGAATAATCTTGGCTGGAACCTCCGCCGTAAGCCACGCAATTCTCGAAAGTAAATTTCAAGCTTGGCCTAAGTGCATTAGCACTTTCTGAAGGAGGATAATGAGTAGCGAATGCACAGGTAAATGAGCACAATAATATCGCTAGGGATAGAAATGAAAAGGTCTTTGGCACCATGATAATTATTATCTTTAAAAACTAGTATTCTAAATTATTCCTATTACGTCTCTTACCATTGATGCCGAACAGGCTATACGACTAACTGTAAGCTAGTTGGCATATGATAAAAACAATAATATAATACGCGATGTAGCCTAGGCTACACTTCATATCGAGAATGAATACTGCGCGCTGGAAGTGTATGTATTATAACGACCAGTTTTGGGATGATGTGACAATACCTCGCAAAATTATATTTAATATGTTAAATTTCAAACACTTACAAATAATAAATTTATTTAATATGTAATGTCATGATTATGAAGTTTTAGTAATTAGTTATCTTAGATGACCCTAATTTTATTGTCCTTGATTACTAAGATCCTAGGTTTAATTGCCCAAACAATACTGTTAGCAGTCGTGCCCTTTATATTACTGATTAGAGGAGCTGTCTACCTTCATACCTCATCTAATTATCTACCCTCTGTCTGTATCGTAGGCGGTACGATAATGACTGTAGTGCTACTCTTTGTGTATCTGTCATTAATACACCAGCTCTTCATCAGAGGCGGACAAGCAATCTCTATAAAATCACGTTTCTTTATATCTCTTGTGGTTGTCCTTCTCTATGTTATACATGGCCTCTTTTACATTTCAGGAACTAATATGAAGTCCTCCTCTCTCCGCTCTGAAATAAGAAAAGTGCATCCTGTAATGAGGCTCGCAGTCAGCACATTGATTCATCTAGACAAAGAATTAATTATCACAGACGCAGATAGACAACCCGAGGATTATAAAAAGATGGGTCTGAAATCCAAGAAACATTCCTTACACTATAAGCAAGATACAGGCTACTCCCATGCTCTGGACTTGAGGACAAGGGGACGACCTATCTGGAAGAATTTTCTAGTCCAAAACTATTTTAGACTAATGGGCTTTCGCACCTTAAGACATGTGGGCTCAGCAGACCATCTGCATATATCGCTGATGAGCCATGAGTATCCTTATGCGAAATAAAAGTTAAGATATATTACTTTTGCCCCTCATATGAAAGCTAGAATTACAGTTTTTTTATTCATTCTCTTTGCTTCCTTTACTCATGGTCAAAAGAGAAATCTTGTAGTGGAAAATGAAGAGCCACCCCAGATCATTCTCAAAGAAAGAATAGATGAAATAATTCTGGATGGCGTCCTAGATGAGGAAACATGGAAAAACGCTTCTCGTAATGCCTCCTTTTCTCAAAACTTCCCCACTGACAGCATTCTAGCCAATGGAGATACAGAGGTTTTCTTTAGTTATGATGATACCCACTTTTATCTAGCCGCTATCTGCCATACCCCAGCTGATAACTTCAGAGTAGAATCTTTAAAAAGAGATTATGGTTTTGGGTCTAATGACAACATCAGTTTCCTTTTTGATACATACAGTGATAAGACCAATGCATTTTTGTTTGGCATGAATCCCTTCGGAGCCAGAAGAGAAGCCTTTATTTCAAATGGAGGAAAAACCAGAAACACCTTTGATCCCTCCTGGGACAATAAGTGGGATGGTAATTCTAAGATGTATGATGATTATTGGATTTGCGAGATGGCGATACCCTTTAGCTCTATTCGGTATAAGCAAGGTGCTGGTAAATGGCGCTTTCAGAGCTATAGAAATGATTCACAGTGTAATGAGATTAGTTGTTTTATCAGCATACCCCGTGAGTACATCTTAATGGATCTCAATTATATGGCTGATCTGGTATGGGAAGAACCTTTAGAAAAACCTGCAAGAAATTTTTCCTTCATTCCATACGCGACTGCTGGTCTGACTAGAGATTATGAAGATGATACAGAAAATGAATTTCAGCTACAAAGAAACATAGGAGGCGACGCCAAAATAAGTGTCACTTCCAGTCTCAATCTAGACCTCACTGTCAACCCTGATTTTTCTCAAGTAGAAGTAGATGGACAGGTTGCTAATTTAGATAGGTTTGAAATATTTCTACCAGAGAAAAGACAGTTCTTTTTAGAGAATGCAGACCTTTTTAGCGGTTATGGATCGCCAAGGTCCAGACCATTTTTCTCCAGAAGAATAGGTGTATCAATAGATACAGTTACACAAAATAATATCCAAAACACCATCTACGGCGGTGCCCGACTAAGTGGCAAACTCAATAAAAACTTGCGCATAGGCTTACTCAACATGCAAGCCGCAGCTCAAAAAGAAAATGATCTTCCTAGTTTTAATTACACAGTTGCAGCGCTAGAGCAAAAAGTATTTGATAGATCTAACATAGGGCTCATCTTTGTCAATAAGCAAGCCATCAGTGCAGATGACTTCAGTGGTACCGTAGACAGTTATGATCGCATAGCAGGTATAGAATACAGACTCAACTCCAAGAACAACTTCTGGACAGGCAAGACTTCTTTTCTCAAAGCCCTCACGCCTTCTGATGAGGAAATGAAATTTACCCACTTTACACAGATAGAATACAACAAAAGAAAATACAGATTTGAATTTGCCTCGCTGATAGTAGGAGATGGTTATGATGCAGAGGTGGGCTTTGTGCCGAGGAGGGATTTTCTCTTGCTCAGTCCTGAATTTACCTATAGAATTTTTCCAAAGACGGAAAAGATCAGCCAGATGAGTTTTGATTTAGAGAGCAGATGGTTCTACAAGTTGGGTAAAGATGATAGTGAGCTGATAGAAAATTTTGGTTTTGAAGAATCTAATCTAGAACTTGACTGGAACATTAGTTTTGCTGATAACACCAGATTTAATCTAGGCATAAAATACGCTGATCTCATTCTACTGAATGACTTTGATCCTACCAGAGTCCAGGCAGATGACATCTTTTTATCAGCAGGAAATAGATACAAAAATACTTCCTTAGAGCTGTCTTACAACTCTGACCAGAGAAAAACATTTTCTTATAGAGTGCGCCCGATAGTGGGTACATTCTTTGAAGGGTTCAGAGCAGGAGTGAGTGGGCGGATGTCCTATAGATTCCAGCCTTATGGCTCTATCTCTATGCAATACAATTATAATCATGTAGACCTTCCAGGAGATTTCAAGACAGCCGACCTATGGCTTATCGGTCCCAGACTGGACATCACTTTCACTAAGCAATTATTCTGGACCACTTTCGTCCAGTACAACAACAGCATAGACAACCTCAATATCAACTCTCGTTTCCAGTGGCGTTTTGCTCCAGTATCAGATTTTTTCCTGGTTTATACCGACAATTATAACACCGGAATCGCAGACCTCGCCAGTCGTAATCGAGCCCTGATTGCTAAGTTGACTTATTGGTTGAATCTTTAGGTTTCGCATTATTTAGATCAACCTTTACCCTCCCGATCTTACCCTTTGTCTGAAACAGGATTTTTAAGATAATAGGATGTACTTGATAATTTCTATAGTAAAAACCAACTACTACCCTCTATTCTCAAGAGGGGATCAAAATCTCAGAAGGAGATTTTGGGGTGAGTTGATAATACCAAAGCAAGAATCCATTATTTAGATCAACCTTTAACCTCCCGCTCTTGCTCTTTGTCTGAAACAGGATTTTTAAGATAATAGGATGTACTTGATAATTTCTATAGTAAAAACCAACTCCTACCATCGCTTCTCAAGAGAAGGTCAAAATCTCAGAAGGAGATTTTGGGGTGAGTTAATAATACCAAAGCAAGAATCCATTATTTAGATCAACCTTTACCCACCCGCTCTTCCCTTTGTCTGAAACAGGATTTTAAAGATTATAGGATGACATGATAATTTCTCTAGTGAAAAACCAACTACTACCCTCGCTTCTCAAGAGAGGGTCAAAATCTCAGAAGGAGATTTTGGGGTGAGTTGATA
>CALLAE010000146.1 GCA_938002665.1 uncultured Saprospiraceae bacterium
CTGTTTTTGCTTTACTGCAAATAGTCGCTTCGTAGATTTTCTGGGTGACATGGTTTTGAACAAATGAATAATCTTCTATTTGGTGAAGATCTACACAATCATCACCATTGTTGTTGTCGACAGCAGGTCCTTCACTACTACCATCAAGAGTTTTTTGAGAAGAATTGTGAGTTACTGTATTACTAGATATATCTAGTACCTCGACTCTCATGGCTCTGTGTCAGCCAGCCCACCCGATTCTGATGAATCGGTTCCCTCGCTTTAGACAGACATTTAGTCTGTCTAATTTTCGGCGAGGCCGAAAACCGCTCGGTCATCCACATGTGTTGAAAACTTGGGGGTTTTAGGGTGATAGAAATCGTTTATTTAGAGTGATTTTTGGGCTATTTTAGCCCTCTTTCATCTCAAAATGAAATTACATCCCTCTAGACAATATGTCTGATATTATAAAGCTTCTTCCCGAATCCATCGCTAATCAAATAGCCGCTGGTGAAGTTATCCAGAGACCCGCTTCTGTGGTGAAGGAACTCATGGAGAATTCTATAGATGCTGGAAGTAAAGTTATCACCCTCGTTATAAAAAATGCAGGCAAGACCCTCATACAAGTTATAGATGATGGTAAAGGGATGTCAGAAACGGATGCACGTATGTGTTTTGAACGTCATGCGACTTCTAAAATTCAAGATACAAATGACCTCTTTAGTATCAAGACTATGGGCTTTCGTGGAGAAGCCATGGCCTCTATTGCTTCTATCGCAGAGGTAGAAATGAAAACCAGAACGGTTACTGCAGAGGTAGCTACGCATCTCATCATTAAGTCTTCCGAAGTGCAGAAGCAAGGCTATACACAAGCAGAACCCGGTACGACTATCAGTGTCAAGAATCTTTTCTTCAATGTGCCTGCTAGACGTAAGTTTCTCAGAACAGACTCTGTAGAGCTTAAGTACATCATGGAAGAGTTTAAGCGGGTAGCTCTAGCACATCCTGAATTGCGGTTCAAGATGATACACAATGATGATGAGCTCTATAATCTTCCTGAGGGAACCCTTAAGAAAAGACTGCTGGGTATCTTCAGAAGAACTTATGAAGACAAGCTCATACGTGTAGAAGAAAATACGGAAGTCGTTAATATTGTCGGTTTTGTAGGGCAGCCTGAGATTGCCAAAAAACAAAAAGGAGAGCAGTACATCTTTGTCAATAAGCGATACATAAAAAGTAACTACCTCAATCATGCCATCAAGACTGCCTATCAAAATCTTATAGAAGATAAGCAGTATGCTTTCTATGTGTTGTTCTTAGATATAGATCCTTCTAAGATAGATATCAATGTACATCCGACTAAGCAAGAAATAAAGTTTGATGATGAGCGCCTGATATATAATTATCTGAAGGTAGCTGTAAAGCATGGACTGGGTCGGTATAGCCTATCCCCGCAGTTGGATTTTGAAAACCAGGACAGCATGATACCTGCTGCTGCAAGAAGAGCCCTCTTAGAAAAGAGCTCTGCCGTTAATGCCTCAGGCTCGTCTATTCCACAAGCTTCTACAAGAAGAACAGCACCAGTTATGCGTAACTGGCAGTCACTTTATAATGGGATAGAAACCATGGACCTAGAAGAGGATGACAGTAATGAGGAACCATTGTTTATTCCTAGTGCTGCCACTGGAGACTTATTAGGTTGCACTGAGCAATTTGATGCAGAGGAAAAACAACCTATGCAAGTGCATAACAGTTACATCATTGTCCAGATTAAGTCTGGCCTGATTGTTATGGACCAGCATCAGGCACATATGCGTATCCTTTACGAGCGCTACCTCGCTAACTTATCAAAGAACAAGGAGCTCGTACAAAAGCAGTTATTTCCTATCACCATTAATATTGCCAAGGAGAAGATTGCACTCTTAGAAGACCTCTTACCAGAATTACATTCTCTAGGCTTTGAGATACAAGCCTTTGGAGGAGAGACTTATATTATCCAAGGTATCCCAGCTGGATTTCAAGAAAATAATATCCAGTCAGTCATCAGTGGCCTCATAGACAACTATGATAATAACATCAAGCTAGACCTCTCAAAAAATGAAAACATAGCACGATCTATGGCACTGGCCGCAGCTATCCCTAAAGGTAAAAGCCTAGAGCTAGAAGAAATGAAGACCCTTATAGATGAGCTCTTTGCATGCAAATTACCTTTCACAAGCCCCTCAGGTAAAAAATGTTTTATCACATATGAACTAAATGACCTCGAAAAGTTATTTACTTAGCAGATACTAGTGCCAAACGTTAACTAAAACTCTACTATGCCGGCTCTTACAGATATTGTAAAGCACTTACTCATTATCAACGTTGTAATTTTCTTTTTAAAAACCTCAGCAACAGGCAGCTTTATCCCTGACTTAGCGCTTTACTTTCCTACAGATACAAGATTTGCTCCCTACCAGTTTATAACGCATATGTTTATGCATGGGGACATGAATCATCTCTTCTTCAATATGTTCGGGCTATTTATCTTCGGACCACATGTGGAGCGCTATGTGGGCAAGCAAAATTTCTTTATCCTCTATTTATTAAGTGGTATCGGTGCCTTTCTTGCACATTATGGGGTTCAGTATTTTCAGATGTCAGAACTCGGCGTGACACAATTCAGAGGTGTCGTAGGGGCATCTGGTGCCTTGATGGGCATCGTCTTGGCCTTTGCAGCTTTGTTCCCTAATCTTAGAATGATGTTGCTCTTTCCGCCCATTCCTATAAAAGCTAAATATCTGGCGCTCGCTTATGTCGGCTTTGATCTCTATTCAGGGCTTACAGGCGCACAAGCTAACGTGGCTAATTTTGCGCATCTTGGTGGGGCACTGACGGGTTTTCTTTTAACTTATTTCTGGCTGAAGCAAACTAGAATCAGGTGATGAGAATATTAATATTGCTGTGTCTCTCTTTTCAGCTTATTGCCCAATATGACCACATTTCAGTTTTCCCTGACCTAGAAGACCAAGCATTATTTAGCGCCTTAGTAGATAATTACAAGCCTGCTTTTGTGGCCGACTTTTCTGATGCTAAGGATCTACTATACAAAGAAGTCCACCTGCATGATGATTCCGTTCGTTGTGTCTATTCTGGACTGAGCCTCTACCTTGATCTGAATGAGGATCCCTCGCAATATCTATTTGGCAGTGGCGGCAATGAAAATATAAATTTAGAGCACAGCTATCCGCAGGGCAAAGGTGCTTCCTCTGGCAATGCACAAGCAGACATGCACCACCTCTTCCCTACCCGCGTCCCAGTCAACTCTGCTAGAGCAAATGATCCTTTCAAGGAGCTCCCTGACAGTCAGACTAACAACTGGTACTATAAGACAGAGACAAGAAACAGCCCTCCACCATCTGCAATAAGAGATTTGTATTCAGAAGATACAGGGGGAGGTTTTGAGCCAAGAGAAGACTTCAAAGGCAATATAGCTAGAGCCATTTTCTACTTTTATACTATGTATAGAACTGCAGCCGATGGCGCTGATCCTGATTATTTCGAGAGTCAAAAGGCGACGCTTTGTGCATGGCATGAACTCGATCCCGTAGACTCTCTAGAGTGGGTGAGAAATTATAAAATTGCAGCTTTCCAAAACGACAAGGTCAATCCTTATATTCTAGACTGCAGATTAGCACGGCTATATTGTGGAGAGATCTCATCACCCTGCCGAGCCACTGGCGTACAGAATCTTCCAAACAATGAGGCTCTTCTCTTCCCTAGCAAACTGAGCTCTGGTGCCGCGGTATCTCTTACAGATCGGCTAGACCTCGCTTCTATAAATCTGACTATTCTGGATAGCTCTGGAAAAATACTCAGACGCTTCTCGCCTGACTCTTATCATATAACTTTTCCTTATCCCCCAGGACACTACTTTGTTCTTATAACAACTCCAGTCAGAACCTACTCGCAGAAGATATTGATTACAGAGTAGCTTTTATAAGTCTATCCATGATAGACTCAGCAACAGCTCTTGGCACCTGTTGTTGTTTCATAAGATTTTCGAGTACTGGTAGTAGTGCTGTTATTTTTTTTATTATTCCTTTGGGGTTTTTTATCGTGAATGCTTCCGCAACTTTCAATAAGTCTTTTTCAGAAATCGCACCTCGCTTTCCATTTATAGCTAGAGCTCTTTTAGTCTTTTTGAAAGCTATCAGAGGGTTCAATGCAAAAGTTACATCATAGGCTGGTGCCAAATTCCACGCATCCTTAATGGGATCGTATATGAACGAGTGGTTCTTTAGGTGGTCATCTGTATTGTGAAAAATGACATTGAATACCATACGCCTGTATAGCTCTTCGAGTTGTGCATGTGGCACTTTCAGAAAATTGCACAGCCTAAATAAATTTTCATAAGAAGAATCAGTTGTAGCAGTGAAGTCCCAACCCGTCAGACCAGTGGCTGTAAGCACGTGTTGCTTTTTTCCTTCTTGCCTGTCAAATCTCTCTATTGCAAAATGCTTATTAGCTATAAGATGACAAGGCATAGTAGTGATACCTGCTTGACTGAGCAACTGATAATAACAAAACTCCACCACCTCTCTTGGATAACTTGCTTCATCATCTAGTGCTAACTTAACTAGATAATGTTTATAGCTATCCGAATATTCTAAGTCACCTGGAATTATGCTGCCATCCTCTTTGCTCTCTGAGATGACAATCTTTGGGCGAGCGCCTCCCGCAGAAGTCCCTAGCTTGAATATGTTGATCAACGCAGCTGCACTCAATTCTTTTTCCGCTGTTGTCTTTTTCAGATCTAGTACATCTTTTAGTACGGCTATTATTTTTTCGATATCGATAGTCGTGTTTCGAGGAAGCACCTTAGCAGGGCTATACTCTAATGCACCCATGCCCCTATTCGCAACATAAGCCAATTGCTCCAGAACTGTTATTTCTGTTTCTTCCTTACTCTCTAGCCAAGCCTGGAAAATTATGGAGCCAAATTTATCTGGCAGAGAATCCGCAAACTGAGGCGGGATCCCTTTGAAAGTGGTATTATCAAACTGACTAAACAACTGCACATGAGGTGTTCTTTTTAGGACACCAGTTTCAGGAAAGACATTCATCCACTTATTACTTTCCAAGAAAGCAGGATTATACTGAAAAGAAGATCTACCACTCTGTTCATCTAGACTGAGTCGGCCTATTTCTTGACCAAATAAATTGACGTCAATAATATTATTCTTAGCCATTAGTATAGAGACTTGGTATTCAGAATTTGCGCTTTGGTTTGTGTAATCTCACTATTCAGTACTTCTAGGAGATCTAGCTCTTTCAATACCTTCAGTATAGTATCTATGGTAAAATTGTTGCCCTTCTCTAGCTTCTTAATGGTAGTAATAGAAACGTCTATTGCGCTAGCTAGCTCTGCTTGAGTTAGCTTTCTATTTTTCCTTACGGCCTTAATTAATTGACCTATCGACTCCTTTACGGTTTTTATCTCTAATACTTCAAACATAAATAGCCATTATAATGTCTAAATCATTTACTTTATGATCAAAAAGACATTATACTGACTATTTTGATATAGAGCAAGCTTAGCTTAGTCAAACGACTGTAAATAGACACTATAGCAGCTATTTTGAACAAATATCATTGAAATAGAGATTATACTGACTATTCTGAGATCACTCTGAAAGGAGAAAACCACCCAGAAGTACGATTGCTAGGACTCGTAGTCTAGCTTGAGGGAAGCGGTAGCACATTTGGCTTGGCATGTCAGCACGTAGCCATCATCTATCTCTTCCTGATCTAAGGCAAAACAAGCTTCCATCTCCACTTTGCCATCCAGCACTTTCGCTACACAAGTGGAACAAGCGCCACTAGTACAAGAGTAGGGAGGATCTTTGCCTTCATCGATGATCGCATCCAGCACCGTTTTTCCTGGAGGAATACTTAGTGAGAAAGTTTCACCATTCAGTTTTACTTCTGCCTGACAAGTGCCACCTGCATTAGTTGCCACGGCGCCCGCAGTTTTTTCCACTGTGAACAGTTCTTTCTTTATCTGTACAGTCTCTACTCCTTTATTCTGCAGATAGCGCTCTACAGTTTCTATCATCCCACTAGGACCACAGAGGTAGTATCTGTCTTTTTGAGATTTGGAGGGATGGTCTTCTAGGTAACGGTCTAGAATTTCATTGTTGATCCGACCTTTCATACCTCTCCAACTAGGCTCTGCTTTTTTTCCAAACAGGCCTTTCAGTCCACCGGCCTTGGATTGGTGTGGCTGAGAGAGGATATGCTTGACGATGAGCTGGTCTTCATATCTGAGAATCATATCATCTAATTGCTTCTTGAATATGATAGAATCTTCGTTTCGGTTAGCATACAACAGATAACAGGTACTAAGTGGCTCTGCTTCTAGCAAAGTGCTTATCATGGACATAACAGGAGTGATTCCTGAACCTCCTGCAAAGAAGTAATGGTCTTTCTGATTCTGCTGACCTGGCTCTACGACAAACTTACCCTCAGGTGTCATCACCTCTATTGTGGTCCCTACCTGAATCTTATCGATGAGATAGTTAGATACTTTTCCACCTTTTACTCTTTTTACAGTGCAACCAAATCTGGAATCTTCTACTGCAGTAAATATGGAATAGGCTCTCCTATACTCTGTCCCTCCAATATCTACTTTTAAGGTCAGATACTGGCCTGACCTATAATTATACTGCTCTCTCAACTCATCAGGAATAGAAAAAAGGAAAGAACAACTGTCTGCTGTTTCTTCTATTTTCTCTACTACTTCCAGACCATGAAAATTCTTTGACATCTGCTTAGCCTTAATTTATAAATTCGGTTACAAAGATAATTTTAAATAGAAATTGGCTTGAGATGTTCACGTTAAAACCTTTGTGCCAAAGGAATTACCAAGAAGCATGAAAGCCTTGTTCTTCGTTTGCTTAGTATTACATAAAAAAAGAGGCTACATCAAAATGATATAGCCTCTCAAATTCTTAACTAACTAAGTCTTACTTCGCTAATGCAGCAATTTTATCTTCTAGTTCTATCTCATCACCTGGGTTATATCCAGAATGCGTATAGATAATATTTCCTTCTGCGTCCAATAAGAAAGTCTGAGGTACTGTCTGAAAGTTCAGTGCCTTTTGTAGTTCTCTTTTAGAATCTGCTAAGATCGTATACTCCCAGCCTTTGGTTTCTACGAGTGCTGGTACTTTAGCCATAGATCTAGCGTCATCTATTGTTACAGCGATAAGCTCTACATTATATTCTTCTTGCCAGTCTGGATAAATTTCAGCAATGGCATCTAGTTCTCTTTTACAAGGAGAACACCAAGTTGCCCAAAAGCTGATCACAGTGATTTTGCCTTGCCCTACATATTCTTTGATACTTACTGTTTTTCCTTCTAGGGTTTTGACATCTATGGCAGGAATAGTAGAAGTCGGTCCTGAGATAGTAGTCGTCTCTATTACTTCTGGTACAACTGGCACAACGGGTTCTGTAGCTGTTGTACTTGTCGTTTTACAAGAAGAAGCGAAAGCTGAGATAACAAAAAGTGAGAGAATTGCTAAAGTCGATAGTAGTCTCATTATAGATTTTTAAGTTATAAGGTTTGTTTTGCTTGGAATATCGTCCAATCTATAGCTAATAACGATGTTCTGACAGCAAAGTTATAGGTGTTAACTATTGTTTAACGGAAAGGCGAAAAATAAAGACATTTTAAAGAAAGATTACTAAATAGGAGACAATAATTGGCTTATTATAGCCCAATCGAAGGTGCTATATTTAGAGCATGCAACTTAATGAACACCGGAGGTACGATAGCTTAGCTTTTATGACTGCGATATTTCACCTTATTCTAATCATTGTTTTTTTCTATCTATTGCTGAAGATGTCCGCTCATCCCTTAGTTAGTGGAGAGCAATTAATGAGTGAAAATCAGGCTGAAAAAGAAGCTAGAGGGCGGGAAGTCATAAAAATGTCTCAATATGCCTTAGGTGCTCTCGGTCTTACCTGGTTGTATGGTATCTATAATCTTACTAAAGCGTTTCGTTACCGCCAGAGAACGGGCAAAAGATCTATAGCTGCTTTTCTTCTTATTGCGCCATTAGCGTTACCTGTTATTGGTTTTTTAATGATCAAACTTCTAGGCTAAGCGCCGATGTCTAGTAATCAAAAAGTTTGGATTGGTCATAGTGCCTTATCTTGTATAACTAGAAGTCTTCGTAATCAGCCTATGAAAAAATGCTTATTAAATATAATAGCACTTCTGATTACAACTACAGTCACTGCACAAATTCCAAATCTTCTAATCTATGACAAAACACAAACTCAACAATTTGGTGCTGCTAATTTGAATACTCTTCATAAGCTATCTTATAAAATTATAGACCAAGTTATTCCTGCTAAAATATGGGATGAATCTAAGCCTATAAATAAAATTGGGGGAATTGGGTATAGAGCGGTGAAACTTGGAATTATTGGATTTCAACTTGATGTTAATACAGTTTTGTATCAACATGAGGTTTTTGGACATGGGAGCAGGATGAGAGAATTTGAATACGAAAATATAAATTACCGATTCAATCATTTCTTCCCATTTGGTTTTGGAGGAAGTGCTTCTGGAAGTTCTACTTTTATTAATTCAGCTACTCAAGGTCTTATGAGAATTTCAGGAGGAGTGGAAGGTGACCTAAGATTATCAGAACAACTAGAAGAAAGCATACTCGCATCAAGTAAACTACATTATAGACAAAGTTCTCTATTCTTAATATCGAGAAACAACTTACTAAGGTATGCAAGAAGTAACTTATCAGGTAATGGAGATATCTCTAGCTATGTCAGCAGCATAAATTCAAAGTATAATCAGAGTTCAAGTTCAATATCAGTTAAGAATATATTTAATCAGGCACTGACAGTATTATTAAATCCTTTACAATTTTACGCCTTATTGAATCTTAGTAAAGATTATCTTTTTAACGGTGATTCTTCATACAAAGAGGTCAAATTTATAAACATCAATCAAGTTCAATTTCTTCCATCTATTAATTACAATCTGACACCATTTGGAGGTGAATACATTATCAATAATTACTTCAAAAGACATAAGAAACTTTTGCTTTTAAGAGTAAAAATTGGTGATAACACTTTTGCAAATTATTATGGAGGTAATCTAAAAATTCTTAACCTAATATATACTAACCAAGTTAGAGCGAATGTAGGAATTGGTTTCTGGAACCAGCCAAAATTTCTCCTTGGTACAGCTTCTGGCTTAATAGAAAAAGATGATGGTTTCGGGTATGTGCTAAAAGGATCTGTTTCGTATTTCCCAGTAAGAACAACTAACAAAATCGGAATATATGGACAAGTTGGTTACAAAACAAGTGGTTACCTAATGGGAGAGATGTTACAAAAAGGCATTATACTAAGAGTAGGTATGGCAATAGATTTTAGCAAAGGGCCAAATAAAATATAAATGCAACATGAAGCTTAACTTCTCTAGTCAAGCAAACAAAAAGCTGGGTCTGATCTTAGGACCATTAGTCTTTATCCTGACGCTATGCTTTTTCCATCCACCAGGCCTCAGCCATGCAGCCAATGCCATATTAGCATGCACCTTATGGATAGCGATCTGGTGGATTACAGAAGCCGTACACATTTCTGTAACTGCGCTCTTACCTATCATACTATTCCCACTGACTAGTGGTCTAGATCTTAAAGCGACTACCGCCGCTTATGGACACAAGTATATATTCTTATACCTAGGGGGCTTTATAATAGCCATCACTATAGAGAAGTGGGAGCTACATCGTCGCATCGCACTTAATATTATA
>CALLAE010000147.1 GCA_938002665.1 uncultured Saprospiraceae bacterium
TTTTGCGTAGATGGTATGCCTGATATGGTTTCTGGTATTACTCTCACGGGAAGCACTGGAACTAATAATGCATGGATAGTTACTGATCCACAAGGAAATATCTTAGGCCTACCTCCTACACCAGATGTCGTAGATTTTGATGGCGCAGGCGCTGGCATATGCCTCATCTGGAATATCAGCTACGAAGCTGGTCTTACAGGTCTTGCAATGGGTAACAATGTCTCTGCTCTCGTCGGTGAGTATGGTTTATCTAACTCTATCTCTGTTACAAGAAACGAAGCCGTAGGCGGTACTCTTACTGGTGGACCGTTCAACTTTGACATGATAGGTGATGGTACACCTGATATGATTACCCCAGGCTCTATTTCAATAACGAATAATAGCGGTTCTAATTCTCAATGGATAATAACTGACAGTCAAGGAATCATCCTAGGTCTTCCGCCGATGCCAAGCGCAGTAGATTTTGATGGAGCAGGCAGTGGTTCTTGTTTAATATGGCACTTGTCATACGAGGACGTGGCGGGTCTAGCGGTAGGCATGAGCGCTACAGAACTTTCAGGTTGTTTTGCGCTATCTAATTCCATAGAGGTTGTCAGAACAAATGCCGACGGTTGCAATACTAATGGAGGAGAGCTATTCGGAGGGCCGTTCAACTTTGTAGTAGGTGACGGTCTTATAGATACCATTTCATTAGACTCTTTTGTACTTGCTAATAACAGTGGCATAAACAGCCAGTGGGTTGTGACAGATTCATCTGGTTATATCCTAGGCTTACCTCCTTCTCCCAATGCGGTAGACTTTGACGGCGCTGGTTATGGAACATGTTTAGTATGGCATCTTTCTTATGAAACTGGACTTACTGGTCTAGAAGCTGGAGCAAATGCTGCTGATCTTGAGGGATGCTTCTCATTATCTAATGCAATGGTGGTCAATAGAACAAATGCAAGTGGATGTAACACAAATGGAGGTGTACTTTTTGGAGGACCTTTTGAATTCTGCGTAGGCGATGGTACTCAAGATACAATCCCTGTTGGCGCCATTACCCTTGCAAACAGTGGTGGCATGAATAGCCAATGGATAATAACAGATGATCAGGGAATTATTCTTGGTCTTCCTCCTCTGCCGACAGATGTGGATTTTGAGGGTGCTGGATTAGGAACTTGTCTAGTATGGCATCTTTCGTATGAAACTGGAATTACTGGTCTAGAAGTAGGACTAAATGCAAATGATCTACAGGGCTGTTTCAGTCTCTCCAATTCTATTTCAGTAATAAGAAACGAATGTGGAATTGCCATAAATGAAATCAATGCCAACGAGCAAATTGAGTTGAGGAATTATGGTACAACGGCTATAGATATCTCGAGTTACTACTTATGCAATTTCCCAGCCTATGCTCAAATAGGCAACCTTAGCATTACTTGTGGTGGTGATTACATTTTAGATCCAGGGGAATTAATTACTGTAATTGTAAATTTCGATATTGATGAAAATGACGGAGAACTAGGACTGTACACTGCTCCTAATTACACAGACCCAACAGCACTTATGGATTATGTAGAATGGGGCAGCACAGGACATCAGAGATCAGCTGTTGCAGTTTCAGCAGGCATATGGACTACGGGAGATTTTGTAACATCATTCTCCTCACCACTAGTTCTAGAATACGATGGTTCGGGTGATAGTTCTCTGGATTGGACTGAAGATACTGCAACACCATGTGTAGATAATCTTAATGAGGACAGTTCTGAGTTCGAATTTAGTGTCTTTCCTAATCCAAGTAATGGAAATATCTCTCTTAAATTCAGCAGGGATATAAATGATGAATCCAGAATAGAAATATATGATCAACTAGGTACACTACAGTACAGCCAACAATACATGATAAACGGTGAACTTCATAGTCAGCTTGGGATAGATCAGCTTGAGGCTGGCACTTATTTTATCAAAGTTATAATAGGTAGAGAAGCAAGGCTCCAAAGAATTATAAAGATATAGTGCTGATGGAAAACCTCTCTTAACAGTAAAATTGTTTTTCCTAAAATTGGGTTCAGTCTGGCAGCAGATTGAGCCCTTTTTTATTCTATTTTCATTTATAACAACTCATTACAAAACCCTCACTCAGCTTCTCAAGAAACTAAAAAACTTATCAGGATACCCCCTGCCAGTTCTAAAAATTCTGAGAGATATAGAATCTATTTGAATTTTACCACAAAAAGATGCCCTAGTCCTATCAGATGCTGTCTAGAATTTCCTACATTTAAAATGTATCAAATCAGCAACCAACTATTTAGTTATGATTAAAACCTATTGGACGACTAATACTACGTTATTTGTATTCTCCCTTTCCTTGTTTTTAATCTCTTGTTCTGGAACTAAAAAAACAGCACAAACTTCCTCTAAAAGCAAAACACTATTCAACGGAAAAAACTTAGAGGGCTGGATAAATCATGGTACTGAAAAATGGTATGTAGAAGAAGGTGACCTCATCTGTGAGAGTGGGCCAGATGCAGAGTATGGCTACTTATCTACCGTGGATTACTATGATGATTTCGAGTTAGAACTAGAATTCAAACAAGAAGCAAATGGGAATAGTGGCGTCTTTTTCAGATCCACAGTAGAAGGCACTAAGGTCAGTGGATGGCAAGTGGAAGTTGCTCCACCAGGAGATCATACAGGTGGCATCTATGAGTCTTATGGCAGAGGCTGGCTGATACAGCCTGAAGCTCAGCTGGATGATGCACTCAAAATGGGAGAATGGAATAAGATGAAAATAAGAGCAGTAGGACCAACAGTGACTACTTGGGTTAATAGCACCCAGATGATAACAATAGAAGATCAAAAAATAGGAGAAGGTAAAGGGGCAATAGCGCTACAGATACACAGTGGTGGAGGAATCAAAATTCGCTGGCGAAACCTCAAACTTACAGAACTAAATAATTAATAGCCAAAAAACCGTAGTCATTATGAGATTCCTATTAATCATAATTCTAAGCTCAGCACTCTCGTGCAAAAGTGATACTACTACCAGCAGTGAATCATCTAACACATTCACCAAAGAGAAAACAGCTAAAACCACTAGCGATGATGGATGGATACATCTTTTTGACGGTAGCACAACCGATGGCTGGAGAGCTTATAATGGAACTACCTTACCTGCCCAATGGGAAATTAAGGACGGCGCATTGACCTTTGATACTGAAAAGCGCTTAGAGGCAGATAAGAAAGGAGGAAAAGACATCATTTATTCCAAAGAGGAATTTGACAACTTCGAGTTATATCTAGAATGGAAACTTCCTGAGGGAGGCAACAGTGGCATCTTCTATCACTTAAAGGAAGGCTATAGCGGGCCTGCAGAAGTATCACCTGAATACCAGCTTCTAGATGATCTAAAGTGGGAAGAAATAAACAATGCCAAACTAGAAGAGTGGCAAAAAACAGCTGCAGATTATGCCATGTATCCACCTGATATCTCACAAAAGATTGTGAAACCATCAGGAGAATGGAACAGTTCTACAATTAGATTCACACCAGAACTTGCTGAGTATTATCTCAATGGCAAAAAAGTCGTCTCTTTTGTACCCTGGTCAGCAGATTGGGAAAAGCGCAAAAAAGAAGGCAAATGGAAAGACTTCCCTGATTACGGCATTCATAAGACTGGCTACATAGGACTACAGGATCATGATAGTCCACTATGGTTCAGGAATATCAAAATAAAGAAATTATAAAAACTGCTCAAGATGAAAAAAAGAGATTTCCTCAAAAATGCTGCGATTGTTACAACCGGTGCTACCCTCTTTCCTTCTTGCGCAATTAAGCCCACTCAAAGCAATGGTAGAATAAGGACTGCTCACATCGGAGTGGGTGGCATGGGGATGGAAGATCTAAAATCTATCGCCTCCCACAGCATGGTAGACATCACAGCTCTGTGCGATGTAGACTCTACCGCGCTCGCCGTTGCTCATCAAATGTTTCCTAATGCAAAAGTCTATGCCGACTATAGAAAGTTATTGACAGAACTAAATGATAAAATAGATGCAGTCATCGTGTCTACGCCTGACCATACACATGCCCCAGCCTCTCTCAAAGCCATGGAAATGGGTAAGGCAGTCTATTGCCAAAAACCACTAACGCATCATGTGTCCGAGGCAAGAGCTATGCGCAAGATGGCTAAAGACAAAAGACTGATTACACAAATGGGCATTCAGGTGCACTCCTTTTATGATTATAAGCTAGCCACTATGCTCATACAGGATGGTATCATAGGCAAGGTCAGTTGTGTCCGTGCTTGGTCACCAAAAAACTGGGGTTATGATGGGGAAATTCCTGAGGGTTCAGATCCTATCCCTGCCACTCTGGATTGGAACTTATGGCTAGGTACTGCGCCTCAGAGACCCTACAAAGCAGAAGTCTATCATCCTGGTAACTGGCGAAAACTCATAGACTATGGCTGTGGTACACTAGGAGATATGGGGGTACATATATTCGATACACCGTACAATGCACTTGCACTAGATGTACCGCGTACAATTACCAACAACTGTAGGAAACCTAATGGCTTCGGATTCCCTGAAAACAATGTTGTTACTTATGAATTCCCAGGAACTAAATACACCACTGATACTCTGAAGTGGGTCTGGTATGATGGACCGGGTGCACCAGCTAAACATGAAGACTTAGTCTTACCTAACGGTGATATGTTACATGATCAAGGCGCCATGTTTATAGGAGAAAAGGGACGCTTTTTCTTACCACATTTTATGAAATTACCTCAACTCATTGTAGATGGTCAATATAAAAACATAGATGCTGATATAGCGAGAATGAAGCTCGGAGAGCCGGTGAGAGATTATACTTCAGAAGGCAACAAGCACTATCATCAATTTATAGATTCCTGCCTAGGAAAAGATACTTGCTCAGCTCCTTTTTCTTATGCCGCAAGACTGACTGAAACCATACTACTCGGTGTTATCGCTGGATATTTTCCAAATCAAACCTTGCACTGGGATAATGCGTCTGCTAAATTTTCAGAGGAGGAAGCTAATCAGTATCTAGACTCGGCTTATAGGTCTTTCTAACCCTGATAAAAGGTAGTCAGCAAAGCCAAAATTATAAAGGAATAATCACTGTCTCAGAAGATAATATTCCTTATTAAAAACAATCTGCTTTTTGTAGCTTGGCCTTAAATTATATTAAAGTATGACAGAACTAGAACTAGAGAAACGCGGCCTTATTATTCTTCATGCAGCATTTAGTATCGGCGTACTGCTTATAATCTTATTGCTACATGTTTTTGTAAAAAACATAGACTTTAGCACCATAGGCAATGACTTGTTACCTTTAGAATTCACAGCACTAACTATTGCAGCAATCGCACTAGTTCTAGCAAACTACTTTTTCAAAAAGAAAGCCACTGAAATAGACAGCGACGAGCTTACGCTAGAGAATGCAGGCGAATGGAGGCAAGCCTATATCCTGAAATGGGCTTTGCTAGAAGGTTCTTGCCTTATCAATACTCTATTCTATTTCTTTGTAGGCAACAATGCTATCTTAGCTATTGTCGCTATACTTTTATTACTCTTACTCTATGTAAGTAAGCCTCGTTTCACTAACATATAAATGACCTATGATTAAAACAAAAATTGCTCTTATCATTAGCCTTAGTTGTTGTATGGTTAGTTGTCACTCACAGTTAACGCTATCCACAGAAGAAAACACAACCATAGAAGCCATGCCTAAGTTACCCTATGATACCCTACCCGCCTATCCTGACACCTACTCTGCTGCAGGCGTAGCTGCAAGGATGGTAGATGGTTTAGGATTCAGATATAGATGGGCTACTGAAAACTTAAGAACCGAAGACCTAGACTATCGTCCTGATTCTACCGCCAGAAGTAGTATGGAGACGATGGACCATCTCTTAGGTCTTTCAGGCACAATAATCAATTCAGTTACAAAACAACCTAATATCAGGCCGAACGAAAAACCCGATTATACTTGGGAAGAAAAGAGAGCCAAAACTTTAGCTAACATTAAGCAGGCTAGCGATATTCTCTGGAGTAGTAGTGATGAAGATTTGGAGACTTACAATATCATCTTCCAACGCGGAGACAAGGTTTCTGAGTTTCCTTTCTGGCATCAAATGAATGGACCGATAGCTGATGCGCTCTGGCATTGCGGGCAGATCGTTTCTATGCGCCGATCGTCTGGCAATCCCATAGATTCTAGAGTGAATGTATTTATGGGTAGGCTCCGGGACAAGTGAGAATAATTTCGATAAGTTGCAATAATACCCACATGATGTGGGAATCACCATCAAGAATGAATGTCTTGTTTTTTAATCTGAATGATTCAAAAGAAAATACTACATGCTTAGACTATAGAAAAAAAGCCCGTCAAAAAATTGACGAGCTTTCATTCTCAATATCTTATACTATTCTAGGACTAGAATAATTTCTTTGCAGCATTAAGTAGGTCACCAGCATTAGCATTCTTAAGTAGGTCACCTGCACCACCTGGTATTAGGTTAGCAAGTCCTTCTAGACTGAATTCCTTATCCGCTTCCTCAGTAGACTGAAACTTTTCTTTAAGTCCTGCAACTAGGTCTGGAGCAGTTCTCTCAGCTTCTGCAGATGCCTCTTCCGAACTCATACCTTTACTTTCTAGTACTGCAGCTAATTTCTGCTTAGCTTCTCCAAAAAGTCCATTAGACTCTAAGTTCTCACCTTTAAACATTTCTTGTACTTCACCGATTCCTCCTGCACCTAATTTTGCTTTGATAGACTCTATCAGAGCTCCCGCACCCTCTTCCGCAGCTGCTGAAGTAGCATCTCCACTTAAGGCATTAGATGCCATTTTCTCCATTAATTTTCTCATTGCTAATTGCTTAAGACTTCCAAACATGTTTTCTATGTATTTAATGTTATGTAATACTTTTTAGACGCTTAAGGATAAACTAGTCACTTAGATGGAGTCTTATAAGGGATATTAGAGGAACTTTAACGCTTTGTTAGCTTAGTCAGCTCCAGAAAGGCCTTAGCGAAGTAAGTAATAATAACATCTGCACCAGCTCTCTTTATACTAAGAAGAGTCTCAGGCATGACAGTCTCATAGTCTAGCCAGCCTTTCTCACAGGCTGCAATCAGCATCGCGCATTCTCCACTGACATGATAAGCCGCTATGGGTAACATGTGCTCTTCTCGTAGCCGTCTTATAATATCCATATAGTGTACAGCAGGCTTTACCATTAAGAAATCTGCCCCTTCTAGAGCATCTAGTTCAGCCTCTAACGAGGCTTCTCTACTATTAGCTGGATCCATTTGATAGCTTTTCTTATCCTTTGGCACAGAGGGGTCGTCTACAGGAGCAGAATCCAGTGCATCTCTGAATGGTCCATAAAATCCGCTAGCATACTTAGCAGTATAGGACATTATCCCTCTCTCAGTATACCCAGCTGCATCCAACGCATTCCGTATTTCCTCTACTCTACCATCCATCATATCTGAAGGCCCAATTATATCAAAGCCCGCCTCTGCCTGAGCGATGGCCATCTGTGCTAACACTGCAACGGTTTCATCGTTTATTATCTGACCATTCACAACTATGCCATCATGTCCATCCACGCTATAGGGGTCTAAGGCCACATCACTGATCAATGTAATTTGAGGAAACTTAGCTTTTATTTTCTTAGCAGCCTTTAGATAAAAGTTATCTGTGCTGTAAGAGTAGGTCCCTAGATTGTCTTTATACTTCTCCTGTATTTTGGGAAATAAAATAAAACTGTGCAAGCCCAACTTAATACAAGACTTAATCTCCTTTAGAATCTTATCCAGTGATCTTCTATAGGCAACAGGAAGTGATGGGATCTGTTCTTCTATACCTTTACCATCGACCAGGAAGAGTGGCATAATCAGATCATCTGCTGTGACTTTATTTTCTCTTATCAAGCTTCTGACACTTGCTGCTCGTCTATTTCTTCTTGGCCTATGTAGCATTTATTGAATTTTTAGCGCAAAAGTAAGGGAATAATAAAGAGTAAATAAACGGTTAGTCCTTAAACATACTCACGTGAAAGCCTCCCCTTATCTGCCTCAGTCATATTATTCTTCTGCTCTTCTTGTTCTATTAAATAACAGCTCGTCCTCTACACAGCCTCTTTTTCAACTCAGATGAAAGGCAAAGCTCTAGACTATTATACAAAATAGACTCTTTCTAGTGCGCAGATCAAACTACTAGATATTGCATATGAAAATGGGGCTTTTCATGAAGTATTTATTACTCAGTAAAGTGTCTTCTTACATGCGTGCCACTGGTTGCGGACTTATAAGGTAAAAGCAGACTTTGAGATAGATGTGGAGTATGAGTAAACTCTACTAGAATTCTAGATCTTTCTTAAACCGTTCTATCAGGTCAGCAGAGAAAGATGCAATCTTATGCGCTTCTTCATCGTCCATATCTTCATTGGCATTGGCTATGGCTTCCATAGAACTAACAAATTCATTATAGATGGGTGATGGTCCTATACGATGACATACGGCAATCACTTTATCATATAACTCATTTACGGATGGTTCTTTGGAGACTTCGTAATTGAAGGACCACTCTATTTGTTCTGCCCACTTATGACCTTTCAGTAGCTCTTTGAGCGCTGCATTTTCCTCTTCTTGTATGACTCCATCTGCCTTAGCGATTACATAGAGTAATTCGCCCATGGTCTCATATAGTTTTTGTTCGTCTGTCATGTTACAAAGTTAGTAAATAAAAGAGCAAGCAAATCACTTCTTAAATCAACAAAATGCAGTGGTATATTAGATTTATTTCAACTGGATCATGATTACATATAGCTATTATAGGTCTTAGCTATCCTGATATCCTACCGTATATATCATTCAAGTGGTCCCATAAAATTTCCCTTACAGATCGACACCATTTTCTTTGGGTAGGATTCCGGATAATCATATCTGTAGGAATATAATTGTTTCTGCTGATGGACTTAAGATCATGTAGGTTTTAAACTGTTAGTTTTTGAATAATTCACAATACTCAACAACCTATTACCTATATCTGTGGAAGGGAAATAGGAGAATTATTAATTGAAGCCTTCTGACTTCGCTATAAGTTAGCTATCAATGGGTGGCCATACCTGCCCCAGATGGAATTCTAATGTGCTCTACTAATTCTTGTACTTCTGAAGGTGGCGGTGCTGTGAATGTTGATATCCCTAAGGCAACTACAAAATTGACTAGCATGGCTATAGCTCCGAATCCTTCTGGCGAGATACCAAACCACCAGTCTGCCTTTAGTGCAGCAACTGCCTCCTTACCACCATCAAAAATTCCAAACTTAAATTTCATCATATAAAAAAGCATCAAGACTATGCCCACTACCATACCCGCAATAGCACCTTCCCTGTTCATTTTCTTATAGAAGATTCCTAATACTATAGCAGGAAAAAAAGAGGCGGCCGCAAGACCAAAAGCCAAGGCCACTACAGCGGCTACAAACCCTGGTGGATGGATGCCAAAATAACCAGCTATACAAACGCCTACAAAAGCAGAAATTCTTGCTGCTACCAATTCTCCCTTATCAGAAATCTTGGGGTGGATAATTTTCTTAATGATGTCATGAGAGACAGAAGATGATATCACGAGCAGTAAGCCCGCAGCTGTTGAAAGTGCTGCAGCCAAGCCCCCTGCCGCCACCAAGGCAATAACCCAGTTAGGCAGATTGGCTATTTCAGGGTTGGCAAGAACCATGATATCACGATTTACTTGCAGTTCATTAGACTGAGGGTCAGCAACATACTGGACGACACCATCACCATTCTTATCTTCAAAGGCAATAAGACCAGTCGTTTCCCATTTGGTAAACCATTCAGGCATGTCTGCATAGTCCACATTGCTCACTGTCTCTATCAGATTTGTTCTTGCAAACAGTGCTATCGCTGGTGCAGTCGTATACAAGATGGCGATAAACAATAGGGCCCACCCCGCAGACTTACGAGCATCACTTACTTTCTTGACTGTAAAAAACCTCACGATAACATGTGGCAATCCAGCCGTGCCTAACATCAGAGCAGCTGTGATAGCGAACACATCTATCTTAGACTTGCTACCTAAGGTATATTCATGAAAGCCTAGGTCTCTATGCAAACCATCCAGCTTATCCAAAAGATAAATGCCATCAGCACCTGCACTCCCAAAACCCAACTGAGGAATAGGATTGCCAGTCATCTGAATGGAAATAAAAATCGCCGGGACCATAAATGCAAAAATCAAAACACAATACTGCGCCACCTGTGTATAGGTAATGCCTTTCATGCCACCCAGCACAGCATAGAATAAGACGATGACCATTCCTATAAGCACCCCAGTGGTTATGTCCACTTCTAGGAACCGTGAAAAAACGATACCCACTCCTTGCATCTGCCCAGCTACATAGGTAAACGAAACGATAAGAGCGCAGAACACAGCGACTACTCTGGCCTTATTTGAGTAATAGCGGTCTCCTATAAAATCAGGTACTGTAAATTTTCCAAATTTCCTGAGGTAAGGTGCTAATAGCAAGGCTAACAAAACATAACCTCCCGTCCAGCCCATCAAATAGACAGAACCATCATAGCCGCTAAATGAAATGATGCCCGCCATAGAAATAAAAGAAGCAGCTGACATCCAATCCGCCGCCGTAGCCAAACCATTGGCAATAGGATGGACGCCTTTCCCAGCAACATAAAATTCGCCAGTAGAACTAGCTCTAGACCAAATAGCAATACCTATGTAAAGAGAAAAGCTTAGCCCAACTAAGATCCATGTCCATGTCTGTATATCCATTTGCTTAGCTATCTAGACTATATTTCTTATCCAACCTATTCATCAACTTCACGTAAACGAAAATCAATATGACAAAGACATATATCGCACCTTGCTGAGCAAACCAAAAACCCAATTTGAAGCCACCAATTTTAATGGTATTCAACTGGTCTACAAGTAAAATTCCGAAGACAAACGAAACCAAGAACCAAATAGACAAGAGTATGGTTAAGTACTTTAAGTTCTCTGCCCAATATTTTTCTGCGTTTTTCATGAGTATTGTCGTCTCCTTTAAAATTTGTAGTTAAGTCTCATGACTTACATACTACTTAATCAGCTTCTAGCCATTGTCATTCAGGTGCTCTTAACACAATATAACCATTAATAACTAACAATGGATATGGTAAGAAGTGAAGAGATTTCTAGAAGAACTATAGATGGAGTCTTAAGAAAATAGGGGGTGATATTTATTTTGATGTAAATTACATACAGTCTCACGACAACGAGGAATATAGTATACAGTTTTGCAATTTATAGACTGATACTATAGATTAGTACCAAAAAAAACCTCTCCTGGGAAGAAGAGGTAGACTAAGACAAAAGGGTTGTATTTTTTATCTAAAGGCTAGAACGATTTGCTTAGACCTATATAAGACGTCCAGCTACTCAGATAGGTTCTAGAGCTACTAGTCATATCCTGTCTGAGACTTGATAGTCCTCTCTGGTAACCCCCTCCGAAACTAAGCTGATAATCTCTTGATAGCTTGTATGAAATACTGGAGCCTAGATTAAGACTACCATATAACTTTCGAGTATTGTTGGCTTCCTCTAGTTTGACCTCACTTTCTCCCATCATTATATCGTGCATCTCATAATGAGAATGCATCTTACTTTCCATACCTAATATGATATTGAGACTAGGCTGTACGCTTGCCGCCCACGTCAGTTTGCTATTATCCAGCAACTTATAAGAAAAACCAGAAGCTAAGCCAATAACAGATATACATTGATCAAGACTAATAGACTGATGCAAGGCATCCCCATCTTGAGTGGTACTAGGATCTACTACTAACTGCATCCTTTCTTCTAGGGTTCCTAAAGGGGATTCTATTTCGTTATCCATTTCATACATCGCCATTTGCCCTGGCATCATCACTTCTGTTCCTTTTTGATAAGACAACGTATTTTCTGCAAGGCTCTCGTTAGATATCTTTCGGTAACTGACACTACTTATCATGTCTAACTTGCTACTTAATGGCATGCTATAATCTACTTGCAACCCTATCCCATTGTAATAGTTATCATATAGGGTCAGATTCTGAGCGCCTAATGGAGCAGTCATTATCAATGTACTGATGTTTCTCTCTAGTCTGAGGCCAAGCTGTGCTGTCAAGTCTGAGTCAGCTGCTATTGTTTTCACATCAGGGACCCTATCTAAAGAAACAAGCAATGGGTTATATTCTAGTCTTAAAGAACTAACTCCAGCCGCTGTTATACTAGGCAAAGCCGAGACCGCACTCAGCAAGCTGTTACTTACTCCTTCTTTAGGGGTACTGTCTGAAGGATTAGTTGTAGAAGTTCTTTCGATATGCTGTCGCTGTAGCTTTGTATTTGCAGAAACAGAAACCGTCCCACTTTGCTTGGTCTCATAAAAGCTCTGATTTAATGGGTTAGCTTCTGGTTCTGAAATATTTGTGATCGATGTGGTTATATCTTCATCTATTATATCTTTTTGTAGGTAACCATTTACGCTAGTCTCTATCGCAACTTCTGACTTCACTTCCTCTACCTTTAGCTCTTCTGATACTGGAGCTACATTGATATTAACTGGGGAGGTAGATTCTTTTTTAAGTGAGGTTGCACTAATTTTTTCTACTTGTGACTCTAGGTTTTCTATTCTATTGGCAAAGTAATATTGATTGACAAATATTCCCAGTAATATGATACCAGCAAGCAAGAAGAAAAGCATAGACTTTCTTTTCTTTTTATTCTGATTATTGACAGAATTGATAGCGTCTTCAAACAGAAAGTCTGGTGGATTATTCCATCCTAGATCACTATTTGATTCTTGATCAAATCTATCTTTGAAATCAGATGCTTTTATATTTTTTGGTTGATTACCCATGGGATTATGAAATCAATTTAAATTCTTCTTTATAGATTGGTTCTAACTTTTTTTTCAATATAGATTTTGCTTTAAACAATTGTGACTTTGAGGTACCCACAGAGATGCCTAGTTTTTCTGCGATCTCTTTATGAGAATATCCATCTATTTCATATAAGTTAAAAACAATTCGATATCCGTGAGGCAATTCCTGAATGAGTTTGGTCATATATTCCAGACTCAAATTAGCAAGAGCATCACTTTCTACTGTTTCATTGATCAACTCAAAATTGACTCCTCCTACTTCTGGTGTATTCCAGTATTTTCTTTGGAACATGATACTTTCATTCACCACTACTTTAGTAGACCACGATTTAAAATTACCGAGCTTACTATCAAAGGTATTCAACTTAGAAAAAATCTTAATCAAAGCATTCTGAAGCACATCTAGTGCATCTTCTCTTTTATGGACATATCTAAGACAGATAGTAAACCACAGATGCTTGTATTGTAGATATAGCTCTTTTTGAGCTGCACCTACGCCAAGCTTACATTGATCAATTAATTCTTTTTCCTTTTCCATTAATGTCGCAAAAACAGTTTGCTGCCCCTAATATGCATCAAGAACAGTAATGGTTGCCTGATAGTTGAAAAAAGGTAAACAATATCAATATTCTTAGTCGTCTAGCGGATATTATTTTCTTTAATTAGTTCATTATCAGCAGATTAAGGCACATGACCCAAAAATGGAATAAATATCATTTTTATTCGAACCTAATAGCTAGCATATAGACATGACTAGCATCACCAGCTAGGAAACATATCACAATTAATGTGCTTGTCACCAATGATTTACCTATAGACGCCTTCTTTGAATAATTCCTACTATTATTACTCATACAGAATCACCCATAACTCAAAATTGAAATGAACATTTTTAAAATATTAGCAAATGGAGATGGATCAATTAATGAAGCCAATGTGAGTGCTTTTCTGGGTTATCTACTGGACCCGAAAGCTGACCATGCTTTAGGAGATGAATTTCTAAAGAGATTTATAGATAACCTAGATTCAGAAAATGAGTTTACTGATGAAGATTTCTACAGTCTTGATTTTCAGATATTTTACGAGCAGGCATTCAAGGAAGAAAATAATGCCAAGCAGATAGTTGATCTAGTTATTGTTGGCTATCAGACTATGATGGGTACCGGCAAGGAGAGTCTAATTCATGATTTCATAGCGAACTCAAAAGTTATCAAGCACATATATCTAATAGAAAACAAGATTAGAAAAGGCGCACTTACTAAGGATCAATTGATAAAACAATACAAATCTACCATCCATCAGATTCCTGATGAATATGCTAATAATGTGACCTCTATATATCTTACGCCAGATGGCGAAAAATATAGTCGCGAATTTTTAGCGGCTGAAGATAAATTGAATAATGCTTACCACATTAAATGGCAATCAGTAACAAAAAATGAGCAAAGTTCTATTCTTGAAATTCTTCAGGAGTTGCTCAAAGATGAGGTTGCAGGAAAAATCGAACCATTAAACGAATATACCTTACATACGATAAAGGCGTTTTGCCTTTTTATAGAGAATGAATTTAGATCAGAGCGACAATTAGACAAGGCTAAAAAGGAGGGTTTATTTGCAAGAGATTTGCATAACGATATTGGTTCTTATAAAGAAAAATACCCTGGTATAATTGATGAGCCATCATTGTATATACTAGAACAAATTATTGCATATATCAAGACTAAGCCAGGTATTTCTTTTAGACTCAGTAAGACGCATCCTATTGCTGTATTTTACAATAACAAGAAGATATTCGGTCTACACAAGAGTGGCAAGAGCTTAGTCTATGATGTGGTTTACAGAAATTACCAAGTACTGTCTAAGCTAGATCTTGAGTTAACCACAGCCTTTGAAAAAATCTTACATTATGCTAATGACCCCACTAAAGGCCTTAGAATAAAGCCTAAACTTTATACTATCGAGGAGGTCAGAATGTTGTTTGATAAAATATATGACGAGTTGAAGAATAGCTGAAAACTCATATCATTTTATCTAACATACAAATTACTCAGAATTCAATTCCAGCTTGTAGTGAAGGTCGATTTTGTCAATGAGCTAAATTCAAAAAATTGAAAATAATATTATAATCAAATATGATAGAAGTTATTTTTTCACACGGGAAGGAGGGGTCGCCTCATGGTTCTAAATCTAGAATAATTGAAAAAGTTGCTGAGAGTTGTAAAATAGAATTTACAACCATTGATTATGCCACCTGCGCAGATGTAAATGAACGTGTGACTGTACTAGAGAATAAAATAATCAGTACAACTAACGATATCATTCTCGTCGGCTCTAGTATGGGTGGCTACGTATCTGCAGTTTGTTCTAGCAGATTTGAGAGCTTGGGTCTGTTTCTTATTGCACCAGCTCTATATTTGAAAGGATACAAAATACAAGAGTACAAAAGCAAAGCAGAGCTAATCTCTGTCAGACATGGATGGAATGACACAATTATTCCAGTTGAGAACTCAATCAAGTTCTGCAAGCTTCATAATTGTAACTTAACGGTAGACGATGATGACCATAGAATGAGTAAGACTAGGAATGAACTTGAAAATCACTTTAGGAATTTCATAAGGGCTTGTCAGATAATCTCTACAGCTTAAAGATGATTCAGCGAAAAAGTTTACACCTTAGTTAGCATACTCTTAACTTTTGAAATAGACATATCAGGAAGAGTTTCATAAAGAAAGTTTAAGTTTATCGTCAGATAGAAAATCACTCCTATGTCCGATGGAAAAAATATCAAAAAATTAGGCTTATCGATACAAATC
Organism: uncultured Saprospiraceae bacterium; assembly: GCA_938002665.1. Lineage (GTDB taxonomy): Bacteria > Bacteroidota > Bacteroidia > Chitinophagales > Saprospiraceae > RFSX01. The sequence continues at coordinate 15,768 of CALLAE010000147.1, forward strand.
GTTGGTATCGCTTTTATGATATTTTTCGTCTACAAACGCTACCCTACGATGTATATGATAGGTGGATTATTTATTGTGATGATAGGATTGTTTCTGCAGCAATATGCAATGAGGCAAGCGACTAAAAAGTAAACAGAAAATCAGCTACACGATTGACGGCTTCAGGCCTTTCCATCCTTTTTCTTAGGTACTGGATCTGGACCAAAATCTGCCCAAGGATGACATCGACCTATCCTTCGCAAGCCTAGCCACCCACCCCTGATGGCACCCCACTCTTGCACTGCCTCTACCATATACTGTGAGCAAGTGGGCTGATACCTACAATTATTACCTAGCAAAGGGGAGATAAGTTTCTGATAAAATCTTACGGGAAGAATAATGATACTTTTTGCAATAGAGCCTAGCATCTTAGATAGAGATTTCTTTCTGGTTGTCGCCCTTAGTCAAGATGTGGAAGGCTTTTGATTTATTATCTACCTTGAAATTTATAATATTCTTCTGATCATCAAACTGATCCATCAGTATAGAATTCCGTATCGTAATATTTTCAAAACTACTCAGGCCTTCCACTTCCAGATAACTATAGACACCTTGTATGTCATCACTTGCTTCTTTGCCGAGGTATACAAATTCTTGTTCTACGCCATCTATTACGATAGAGATATTCTCCTTCAGGTATACACTAAAAATAGAATCCGTCAGCTCATGCTCTGTAGATTCAAAAAACTTGTAGTCCAGATTTTCTAGCTCCTTTAGCCCTGCCTCTGTATCATCTATAAAAGTATGCACCGTTAGCTGTAGTGCTTCTTGCTCTGTCTTATAATGAACATCAGTTTTACTCAGATGAAAATCATGGACCAGCGTAGAGCTCGCTAGAAGAAAAGGCAACAGGACTGATGCAAGAATTTTCATCCGTTACTACTGCGTACTATTAGTGATGTAATAAGTAATCTTAGTTTGCCACCTAGTCGGATCCGTCTCTACAGTGGGATCAGTTAGGTATTCTTGGACAATCGGATAATTGACCAGTAGGCCGTTATCTTGGAGATAGTCAGCAATAGCATCATGCGCTACCTCAGCTTTATCATAATCACCATAGTAATCCACCTGTACCGCTTTACCATCTGAGAACGACTGGCTGATCGCACCAGGTACAGTCATTGCTTCTTTCAGAGGGATAGCAGCAGCCATATCAGTCGTGCCTTTGCTTTCGTCCCAGTTAAAGAAGAGGGCACTTGGCATGCCATCCATCTCCAGTTCTTCCCCTTGCGCTTTCATGAATAAGGCACTGAGATTCTGTGTATAGAATTGCTGAATCTTATCCATTGCCACTTCCTGTCGGTTCATGATGTAATGCTTATTACCAATGTAAGTCTCATTGATCTTGTAACCATTATATACTTTATCTTGGCTTCTCTGCTCTGCCATTTCTTTGATACTTTCCAGACCACTGACATAGCTTTTCTGAAGCGACTTTTTCATCAAATAATTAAATGGTCTAAAAATGAAAGATGTTTCTGGCCCTTCGAAAGCCCAGCTCACCTCTGTCTTATCATTCTTCTCCTGAAAGGTCCAGCTGCCATAAGCCTCTCCATTCCAGCCTTCCATTGCTGTTTTTAGTCGCTCATTAGGAACTGCCTCCACGATGGTTTGTGAGCCTTCGCCCAAGTCTTTATTGCCTTTCCATGACCACTTAGCGCCTACGCCTTTGGTCTTAGCTGTATAACTGAATTCAGCCTCAGGGTCTATAGCGGATACTGGAGACCACTTCTCCCATTTCTTGAGATCATTGACTATGTTATAGACGAGCTTACTTGGAGCATTGATAGTAGTCGCTTTCTCAAAGGCGAGCTGTTTAGGAGAGAGTGCCATGAAAGCTATAGCAAGAACTGCCGTGAGAAGTAACAAGATAATAATATACTTAAGTAAGGTTTTCATGTTATTTTCTTAATCTGAGCTTCTTGTAGATTCTAGTCATCAGAACTAACAATAAAGCGAACAAAACAATTCCAACAAAGGTATAGCCAAAATTTAGCAAATTCTTATATACGGCAAGTAGCACTATAGTCAACAAAAACAAGGTCGGCACTTCATTATAGAGTCTGAGCTGATAGGAAGTCATAATCTTCTCTCCCCGCTCCAACTGGCTGATCATCTTACCACAGTAATCAGAATAACCAGAAAGCAGAAAAACCAAAAGCAGCTTGACATGTAACCAAGGGTGGGCCTTAAACCAATCTATACCTTGCGTACAGATCAGAGCTATCCCGAATATCCATGTCAGCAGCATAGCAGGTCGTATGATAATCCTAAATAAGCGGGACTCCATAATATGGTACTGCTTGCTTAGAATTCTAGACTCCTCAGGGGACTTCTCCCAGGCTTCAGTATGATACACAAACAGCCTGATAATATAGAACAAGCCAGCAAACCATGCTACCATGCTTACTAGATGAAGACTTTTAAATAACAAATAGGTCATACTCAGACAAAAGTAATCAGAAGGCGACAGAGTATCAGCCTAATCTCAACCATCCAGCTACTTGATCTGCATTGATATAATAATTACCATCTTTCTTTTTCAGTGGGTATCTGCCTCTACTCGGGTTGCCAGAGCCTGGATTCTGCTGTATAAATTCTACTGCTTCGCTAGTCACTTTGGTGAGAATAAAGAGATGTCCAAAATTATTGTCTGCTGAGGCCCCTATAATAACTAGGTCATCTTTACGAGGTTTTTCAGGGCCGCCATTTCTGTACTGCGCCATGCCTCTATTTCTGTTAAAAGCACCATGCGGGAGGCTCCCATCAAAAAAGTCTTTTGCGTGGCCGTAGCTGTCAGGCATTTTATGTCCATAAGCTTCGTAATAGAATCTTTTGGCAAATTCTACACATTGATACTTAAGGCCCAGATTATAGCCATCCCTGGTAACATTTCTACCAGAGACGTTTCCTACTCTACCATTGTAAAAGACATCTACCCCTCTATAACTATCTATGACCTGGCCCCTCCTGGAATCTGCTACTCTACCCTTACCCTTGCTAGGTGTTGCTTTTTTCTCAGATTTAAATAAATTCCTAAGTCTTGAAAAATCAGGCAACTCCAATGAGGGCTTCCCAAAGAGAAACCAAGCTAGACCTCCAAAAATGAGGAGAATCATCATTATAGCCTTGAATTGTGGACTTTTCAACTGGTCATATTCTAAAAAGAGACAATTATACGAACGTTTACTTTATTCTAATCTTAAGTAAAAAGTTGGTGTACTATTATACCGACAAGTAATACCTTTGCGGTATAAAATAACAGAATATATGCATGATAACGGCACCGTCACAACAGCAAGAGTAGATAAGTTTCAATATCACGATCACTATGACGTAGATGGCCTATTATCTGAAGATCATTTGCTAGCAAGAGCGGCAGTGAGAGACTGGGTAAAGAAAGAAGTGACCCCTATTATAGAAGATTATTCCGAAAGAGCAGAATGCCCTACCCACCTTTTCAAAGGCTTAGGAGAAATAGGCGCTTATGGTCCTAGCTTACCTACCGAGTATGGAGGAGGTGGAATGGATGAAATTGCTTACGGAATCATCATGCAGGAACTAGAGCGCGGAGATTCTGGAATCAGGAGCATGGCCTCTGTTCAGGGTTCTCTTGTCATGTATCCTATCTATAGATTTGGTTCTGAAGAGCAAAAGAGAAAATATCTGCCTAAACTGGGTACTGGTGAATACATAGGATGCTTTGGACTTACAGAACCTGATCATGGGTCTAACCCAAGTGGGATGCTGACGCATTATAAGGAGGATGGAGACCATATTATTTTAAATGGCTCTAAGATGTGGATCACTAATTCTCCTGTGGCTGACTTAGCTGTCGTCTGGGCTAAAGACCCTGAAGGAAAAATAAGAGGTGTCATAGTAGAAAAAGATACGCCTGGATTTTCTGCACCAGCGATCCATGGTAAATTATCTCTAAGGGCTAGTATAACAGGTGAACTGGTCTTTGAAGACTGTAGAGTACCAAAGGCTAATATCCTACCTGAAGTTGCAGGTCTCAAAGGTCCCCTATCTTGCCTATCCAAAGCAAGGTATGGTATCGCCTGGGGCGCTATCGGTGCAGCACTAGATTGTTATGATTCTGCGCTCAGATATAGTAAGGAAAGAATCCAGTTCGACAAACCCATTGCTGGTTTTCAGCTGACACAAAAGAAGCTGGCAGAAATGATAACTGAAATCACTAAGGCACAGCTTCTTGCTTGGCGTTTAGGAGCGCTGGCTAACGAAGGGAAAGCTTCTCCTGCTCAGATTTCTATGGCCAAAAGAAACAATGTACACATGGCACTGGTCTGTGCTCGTGAGGCAAGACAGATACATGGCGGAATGGGTATAACTAATGAATACCCTATCATGAGGCATATGATGAACTTAGAAACTGTGCTTACTTATGAAGGCACACATGACATCCACCTGCTGATAACAGGAATGGAAGTGACAGGTATCAATGCTTTTAAATAAGCTGCGATATTACTTTGTCCTATTACTGGGGCTCTTCCTTAGTACTAGCAGTAAGGCTCAAGCAGATTTGACTTCTTGGACGGCTGTTCAGCTCAATATCCCAGCCACTACTAAGCTGAGCTTCGTCGTCAAGCCGATCATGCGGCACAATTCGAATCTTGGTAACTATAGTGATACCTCTATAGACCTGATCCTGAAATATAAATTCTCTGCTAAGTGGTCAGGTGCTTTTCTAGAAAGGCATTTTTTCATACCTAATCAGAGTGATAGGCAGTTTCTTTTCTTTGATATCATTCATAGCACTTGGGCGAATGGCCCTTGGAAATTTAAGCAGGGCTTGAGATATCATCTTGCATTTGACCATGAAAGAACAGATCCAGAGTTTATCAGATATCGGCCCAATCTTTCTTATAAAGTATCAGATAAGCTCGGCACCTTTGTAGAGTTAGATGCTTTTGTTAGGCAGAGTCCATTTAAGCTATCTGGAATAAGATATACTGCGGAAGCTTCTTATAAGTTATCTAAAGCCACTTCGCTTAGTTTTATCTATTGGAGGCAGGATGGCTACCCTGATCTGCCTATAGGTGAGACACATAATCTATATACGACGCTAGCCTTTAAGCTGTAAGTTTTGCTATAGCAAGATTTAGATATTGAATAAAGGATTTTTATATCTTAAGGGCTCATAATCATTTCATTATGTCTTTGAGAGCAATTTTGTTTCTGTCCTTTTCCTATCTACTCACTACGGCCTTATATGGACAAATAGATTCTAACTATTGGACACATCAGTATGGTGCTAAAGGTCTCTTACTGAATGGTGCTGTGATCGCTTCATCAGATGGGGAAACCTCTATCTTTTACAATCCTGGATCTATAGGGATGGATGACAACTTAGGTTTTGCCTTTTCCTTTCTCAGTCCGAGTTACGCTAGCCTGGAGACAACTAATTTTATAGGAGATGGTAATATCATTACAGACGATGGCCTGAGTTTCGCGCCTGGCTTCTTAGGCGTAAGATTTAAACCATTCAAAAGTGATAGAATAGTAGCTGCAGTGACGGCCTTTGAAAGATTTAAAACCGACATCAGATATAAAGACAGAGTAGTAGATAAGGTCAACAATGGTAACATCTTACTCTTCAGAGGAGACTTAGACTTTACCAGAAAAATTTCTGAAGACTGGTATGGCTTAGGTTTGTTCTATAAGTTATCTGACAGAATGGGAATAGGGGTTACACAATTTTCAGTCTGGCATAATCAGAAAGTAGACTTTAATCTAAAAAAGGAAATAGTACCTAGAGCTATTCCCAATGAGATCCTGCTAGGCTGGAGAACAGAGTTAGGTTATAATCTAAATGTCTCTAGTGGCTTCATCACTAAGTTGGGCTGGTGTTATAGGCATGACAAGTTTAATCTTGGGCTGACCTTTACCTCTCCTATCTATGGCATTATCAGAAAGAGCGCCGATTACTTTATAGAAGATAATAGAGTGGATATCGCATCAGAGCCAGATATCCTCACCACCTCATCCAATAGGGATGTAGTGGACTTAGATAATTTCAATTCTACTTATGCAGTAGGCTTTGGGCTAGATGGCAAGCTGGGTGGCACAGTGCTTTCTTTTTCTATGGAGTATTTCTCTCCACTGGATAGATATCGTCTCTTTGAAGGGACTGATGACAGTTTTGATGGCTTGGCACTAGAGCCAGAAGAAACCTTTTTAGAACTGAGCAGTCAGACTGATAGAGTTATAAATGTAGGTGTCGGTATTCTAAATCAGACTTCTGAAAAGCTCACCTTACTAGCGGGCTTCAGAACAGACTTTGATCAGAATAATAGCCTAACCATTAACCAATCTACAGAATACCTGGGCACGACAGGAGATGTCTATCATATCTCTGGAGGGGGCATGTTTAAGTTTGGGAAAAATCAAGTTTCGCTGGGCTTAGATATCGGATATGGCACCAAGCAAGATGGAAAGCAACTTGCAGACCTTTCTAATCTCAGTCAGCAAAATATCTTTGAAATAACAGGGCAAAACAATGTATCTAGTCGATTCTTCTCGGCAATGCTGTTTTTGACTTATGATTTTCTATTTTATGGCTTCACTAATAAAGATGAACGAGAAAAGTAAGTGTAACATCAGCGGCATAATTGAACTATGTCCATTTTAAAGCATTTATTCTAGGTACGATTTTTTACATAAGGATTAAAACATGGAGAAGTATATAGACATATTTTTAAACGGCTACAAAGGCTATGCTAGTTATCTATACAATGAGATAATGCATCCTACTATTCGTTCTTACTTCTACTGGCTGATTCTAGTCTCTATTTTCTTTTTGGTGTTAGAGGTCATTATTCCATGGAGAAAAAAACAGCCTATCCTGAGAAAAGATTTCTGGATGGATGGGTTCTATATGTTTTTCAATTTTTTCATTTTTTCTTTAATTATCTACAATGCCGCTTCAGATGTCATCGTCAATCTCTTTAATGATGGGATCAAAGCAATCTCTGGATTCAACCTTCAGGCGAACAATCCGTTGAAAAGTTTTCCTCTTTGGGCCATACTCCTAATTGGGTTTGTGGTGCGGGACTTTGTGCAGTGGTGGATACATCGTCTGCTTCATAAAAGTGATAGGCTCTGGGAATTCCATAAGGTGCATCATTCTGTGGAGGAGATGGGCTTTGCGGCGCATCTCCGTTATCACTGGATGGAAAATATTGTCTATCGTACACTAGAATACATTCCTTTAGCTTTGCTAGGAATAGGGCTATACGATTTTTTCATCATTCACATCTTTACCTTAGCCTGGGGCCATTTTAATCATTCCAATATCTCCGTAAATGGGAGAGTGACAGGAGGTATACTGGGACTGCTGATAGGAATAGTTTTAGCTTTTGGCTTTTTTGAGACGAGCCTTAATCACATTAATCCTTTCATCATGATTACGATATGTATACTGACAGGACTTTTAGTTCTAGGACCACTTATGAAAAAATTATTCAACAGTCCTGAGCTGCATATCTGGCACCATGCGCATGATCTACCAGAAGAAAGACGATATGGGGTTAATTTTGCCCTGACGCTGGCTATCTGGGATTATCTCTTCGGAACTGCCTACTTACCTCATGAGGGTGCGGAGATAAAACTAGGCTTCCCTGGTATAGAAGATTATCCTCAAGACTTTGCTACTTTGAATATGGTTGGCTTTGGGAAGACTGACTATGAGAAGAATAAGAAGTAGGTTTTAGATTTAGATTTTAGACTTTTAGACTTCATAGACTGATAGATTTTTAGACTTTATAGACTGATAGATTCTTAGACTTTTAGACTTTAAGACTTCATAGACTTTTAGATTTGTAAATTACTTGTCACTTTTGAATCCATCCCTCATACATGTAGTACCCTTGTAGAGCCTAGTAGCCACCCTGTAGATGGGGGTAGGCAGTGCAGACCCTCGAAATCCTGTCCTATAAGTACAAACAGCAATTATGAAAAATCTAATCACAATTCTTACAGTTCTTACAATCACTTTCTCTACTGCTTTTGCTAGCACTAC
>CALLAE010000148.1 GCA_938002665.1 uncultured Saprospiraceae bacterium
AATGCTAAGATAACGAACTGAAGTTAAAGAATCGCGTTTTGAGTTGACCGAAGGGAGACGCAAGACGTGTATTCTTTCATATCTAGTGTTATATATAGGCCCTCCTTCTATGCTTACTAAATCCAAATACGGGTCATCCCATTTCCGCCAAGAGTAGTTCCTCTGACTGAACATCAACCAACTGAATCTCCTCAGCTCTTTGCCAAGATTACAACGATAGATGCCAAGAAAAAGCGTTTGACCGTTTTGATTTTTATCGTTGAATGTATTTTGCGTGATAGTGTTTTGTTGAACTGATTTATCTAAAGTTGAGCCGATGCTAGGCTAGAGTTTTGAGCCAAATATTGTTTAACCAATTTTGATTAGCCCATAAGTTTTGAGAATATTTTCACCGTTATAGTTCTTATGTGATTTGGCTGTTTTGAATCGTGTTTAGCCGAATTTAGCCGTCACAAAAAGACCAAAGAAAAAGAGAACTGAGGAACCTGAAACTCTGAATCTTCATCTACCATATGGATCTCCGCAATACCAAACACGAGTAAGTGATCAATTAATCTTCATTCAATTTTACACTTCGTTACTTATGCTTTTCGTCCTGGCTTATATATAACATGTCTATATAAACACTAGGCAAACATATACCTTATTATGTTTACCTCTACAAGTTACAATACTTTTCTTGTCTTTGTCTGCAAGTAAATACGGTAAAGAAACCTACGACATAGAACAATAAATATGTACATAGCAATTATTTATCTTTAGTTCGCCTAGCAGTATTGTAGTAGCTACCTATTTTAGTACCACCATATGACTCTAAGAAAAATCATACCAGCGGATAATCCAGCCATCCAGCAACTGATCATAGCAGTGATGACTGCCTATGACTGTGTAGGAGAAGGCTACTCTATTAATGATACTGAGGTTGCTGATATGTACTTGCATTATGATACTCCTGGTGCAGTCTACTATGTACTGGAAGAAGGTGGAAAGATCTATGGTGGAGCAGGGATAGGGCCTCTATCAGGAGGGAAGGTAGGTACTTGTGAGCTGAAGAAAATGTATTTCTATCCTGAAGCCAGAGGAAAAGGCTTAGGGACTAAGCTCCTGACGCTGCTCTTAGAATCTGCTAGGAATATGGGTTATAAGCATTGCTATCTGGAAACGGTCGAGCGGATGGAGAAAGCGAACCTGCTGTACAATAAATTCGGTTTCAAAAAGTTAGTTTCACAAGAAGGTTGTACTGGCCATAGCGGTTGTGACACTTTCTATGTATTAGATCTTTAGAACTTCTTCCCTATGACTCTTTCTACGTCTCGTTTTGTCTTACTCTTTCTTCTGCTTTATTCCTGTAATTTCGTGTCATCTCAGAGTTGCTTGCTAGATAGCTTATGGACAGAAAACTGGAACGCTAAACTGAATGAATGGCAAGCACCAGAACGTATTCATTATTCTTATAAGGATACTCTGCTGGTAATAAAAACTTATCCTGATGGCGTGCCCAGACGAATAGTATATGAGTATGACTCTGAGGATAGATTGACTAAAAGAATAGATCAATTCTTAAATGAAGACAATAGCTGGATAGACCAAAATATTATTACTTATTCTGGATATAATTCCTTTGGTGATTATACAAAAGAGGTGTACGAGAGTTTGAATTTAGGTGAGGTGATAAGAGTCAGAAGAGACTGTAAGTCATACGATGATTATGGTCATCTCACAGAAAGAATTAGGGAAGCTGTTTTTGATGGAGAAGTCCAGTCTTCTTATACTGAAACGTACGAAAACAGTTATTACTCTGACAGCTTATTGGAATCGGTAATAGAAATAACATGGAATAATGAAACCAATGAAATGCTAGGTAAAAAGCGAACCATTTTTGAGTATGATGATGAAGGTAGATTGCTAGTAGAAACGCAGGAGCGCTGGAGTGAGGAACTAGAAAATTTTAATCAAGGAGTAAGGACTGTATATGATTATGATGAAGAATTACTCTTTAGAGAATCTAGATATTATTCTTGGTTTAGTCCACAGGTTTTTGATCTGGATGAATTAGTGCAGTATTTTTATAACGAGGAAGAACAACTGACAAGCAAGGAGATATTGCAATTTGGATTTGGACAAAAAGTAACGGACCATTATCGCTACGTATACAGTTATGATCCCTGTGGACCTGTCAAAAAGAACATCTTCACATATAGAGACTTCATTACTAATGAATGGTTGCCAATTAGAAACAAAACTTACTTTTACTCACAGCATACTGCTACTTCAAATTATGAGACCATAGCCAAGAGAATCTACCCCAATCCAGTGAGCGCTCGATTGCATTTAGAGAGGGAAGATACAGACAACATTAATGTCGATATCTTCACCATGGATGGTAAGCTAATGTTGCGATATGAAACAGTGGGCAGCTATATAGATGTCAATAAATTAGAGACAGGCTCATATATGCTGCATATGAGCAGTGGTACAGCAGTGCAGGCCATTAAATTTTTAAAACTCTAAAAGTGAAGTTTTAACTTTTTCTTTTGCTATGGTCTTAGTACATTAACTAACTTAGTAACTTTAAAGTTTTAGTTCCTATCTATTCCATTATCTACTCTGTCTTCTACAGAGTATTCAACTTTTATTTTTATGAAAAACATGTTAGCTTTTTTAGTACTCTTCTGTGCGCATAACTTAGTAGCGCAATTGCCCGCTGTGCAGGAGAATTTTATTCGGATAGTAGGCCTCGCAGAAAAAGAAGTCAAAAGTGAGGGACTGGAATTGACTATGACAATGTCTGAAATTCCACCTAACGAATATCAAAAAGTGATGTATAAATCTCTGGCTTCTGTCAAAGAAGAGTTCAATCAATTTCTTGCAAGTAAGAATATCCCGAAAGCTAATCTGAAACAAGATGTGCTCTCAGGAATGAAAACAAGGTATAAGAAACAAGCCAACGAAACGTATACCCTCAAAGTAAAAAATGAGGCAGAGGCTTTAGAATTTACCAAAACAGAAATCAATGGTCTGGCTATAACGAAAGCAGAACATGTCTATCCTGAGTATGATCCAAAGTTAGACGAGGAGATGGCGATAGCTGCTATAGAAGATGCCAGAAGAAAGGCAAGTAATATCGCTAAAGCGATAGGTAGGAAGCTGGGTAAAATTCTCAACATAGAAGATCAGACAGGCTCAGATACTAAGAGGAATTATGGTAAGTCCGCTGCTGCTTCTAAGTATGTGATGCACAGAATTTCTGTCACCTTCGAACTGCAATAAGCCGATGAGAACATATGTTGTACTTGTAGCATTATTTAGTGCCTGTTTTCTTTCTGCACAAGAAGATTTTTCGGTTGTACAAGTGATGGGCTTCTGTGCCCATTTTAGAGAATATGATAAGTTTAATATAGATATTGTCTTCGGTGAGAATAAGGATAAGTGTGACCCTGCGATAGGATTTATAAGTATAGAAGATCAGAAAATTCACTTTGCAGAGAGCCTGGCTCTAAAGAATATTTCTTTTGAAGATTTTGGCCTTAACCTGACAGGCAGTTTTGCAAAAAACGATGATTTTACACGTATAGAAGCTTATAACTATATCACTCAGGATACTACTGAAATTGCTTATATAGCCAAAGTAGCAGAAGAGCAATTTATAGAGGTCAGTAACGTAGGAAATCCACAGCAGTTAGATGACTTTACCACACAAGACAAAGCAGCTATTTGCGCAATAGAGGATGCCACACAGAGGGCGCAACTCATTGCAGACCATCTTGGATATAAGAATTGTGACTTAGTCTCTGTAGATGATGATACTACCAGTAGAAATTATACAGCTTCTTACATCATTTTACAAGCTTTCCGTAGAAAGAAATCACTTACTAGCGGCTATCCTTCTGCCTATTCTATAATCGGTAATTATAAGATGTACTAATTTCTTGTGAACTACTCGTAGTCTTTTCTATTTAGTAAGTATGAAAGCTACAATTCTTATTGCTGGTGGGTCAGGTCTTATAGGCAGCAGACTCATGGAGTTTCTTTCTGACAGTTATAATTTTCATGTGTTGTCTAGAAGCGCTAGAAAGAGTACAGCCAAGGTTCGCTATTTTAAGTGGGACACGAGCACCCAAGAAATAGAGACTGGTGCCTTAGAAGGAGTCAGTTGCATAATCAATCTAGCCGGCGCAGGGATAGCAGATAAGCGATGGACGGCAGCAAGAAAAGAAGTCCTTCTATCCAGCAGGGTAGACAGCATCGCCACCCTTCACTCAGCCATAGAGAAGTCAGGAGAAAAGCTACCTCTATACATAGGCGCTTCTGCCATCGGTTACTATGGTAATAGAGCTCATGATCCCATGACAGAAAAAAACGGTCCAGGTACAGGATTCCTATCAGAAGTTACTCAGCAATGGGAAGCCGAGCATCAGACGATACTCGATAATTTTGAGAGATCCGTCCTGCTCCGTATAGGCATCGTCCTCTCCACCCGTGGCGGCGCACTCAAAGAAATACTCAAGCCCACTGCCCTAGGCGTCTACGGCTACTTCGGCAAAGGGGAAGCCTACTACAGTTGGGTACATATAGATGATATCTGCAAGATGATCTCCGAAATGATATCTAAGAAATCCTACTCTGGCATCTATAATGCCACCGCGCCCACTCCACTCACCATCAAGCAACTCGTAAAAAGTATCAAAGCCGCCAAAGGCAAACCAGGTCTCGTCATGCCCGTCCCCACCCTAGCGTTAAAAGCCGCCATGGGAGAAATGAGTCAGATGCTCACAGATAGTATGCGGGTAGTGCCAGAGCGCCTGCTAGAGGAGGGGTTTCGGTTTGGGTATGAGGATGCTGTAGAGGCGGTGAGGGATGTGCTGGGGAGGAAGGTTTAGGTTGGATTTTTTAGACTTTTAGACTTTTAGATTATTAGACTTTTAGACCGTTGAACCTTTGAACCTTTAGACCTTTGAACCTTTAGACCTTAGGTGGCACTACAGAGTTGTTTAGAATACAAAATATGTAAATGCTCAATAGAACTCAAGATGTTCTTTTACCAATCGCTCATGAGTCCTATATGCTTCGATCGTTAAATTTCTTTTTATGTATTAGCTAAGGAAAATCAATAAGCCCATACCTCTTTTATCTAATAAAAAGCAAGAATCAAAAATTTACAGATCTCCCAACTGCGGCCTCAGCACCACCTCCTCCACTACGGCCGAAGCACTCAGGTTCAATATCCCCCAGATGGTATCCGCAATATCTTGTGACTGCATCAGCCTACTCGCAGGCAACTGATCTTTCATGCCTGCCCAGGAGTGCGACCAGGTAGCGCCAGGCATAATAGTCGTCACCTTGATATTGTGTTCTTTTAGCTCTTCTCTGAGCACCTTGGAAAAGCCGCGCAAGGCAAACTTGGAAATACTATAAGAGCCGCCATTGGGGTAGGCCATAAAACTGGCAATGGACGCCATATTGATTATAAAGCCAGACTTCTGTGCTATCATATCAGGCAATAACTTACGAGTAAGATGGTAGGCACTATAAAGATTGGTTTCCATCATGCTTTCTAGCGCACCCTCCTCCTCTTCAGCAATAGCACCTGGAATAAAGATTCCCGCATTATTAATAAGGACATCTATTTTATCAAGAGACGCCATACATAACTCTCCAAAAGCGAGGACTTCTGCCTTTTTACTGACATCTACTACTGCTGTTACGACCTCTATACTAGGATTGATACTTAGTAAAGCATTCTTAGCAGCATTGAGGTCATCTTGGTTACGCGAACAGATAACAAGATTATAGCCTTCCCTAGCTAACCTATCCGCTATCGCTCTGCCTATTCCTTTCGTAGCCCCAGTAATTACTGCATTCATGATTTATTCTTTAGTGGACTAACATAACTAATTAATATTAAGTTATGCTTTGGAATACTGAATAATGTACTTTCGCAGAGCAAATGGGCATTAACTTATTATACCATATAGGACGCTTCATTATCTGGCACAAAATGATCTTTAAGCTGCCGGAAAACTGGCACATGTATTACAAAGAGACTATTCGCCAGATGTATGATATCGGCATAGGGTCTCTCATGATCATTTTTGTGGTGTCGCTCTTTATAGGAGCTGTGACTGCAGTACAGTTTACATACCAGCTAGAAGGTACATTGATACCTAGGTATTATATAGGGTACATCGTCAGAGATATGGCTATCATAGAACTAGCCGTCACCTTCTCCTCTATAATTCTTGCAGGAAAAGTCGGGTCTAACATTGCGTCTGAGATAGGAGGGATGCGACAGAAAGAGCATATAGACGCCATGGAAATCATGGGGGTCAATACGGCTTCTTATCTCGTCTTGCCTAAAATTATTGCGGCCCTCTTTATGATCCCCATCTTAGTATCTGTGGCTGCAGTGGTCAGCATCGGGGGTGGATATGTCGCCGCGACTTCTGGCACCTATTCCTCTGAGGAATTTATAGAAGGCTTAAGATCATTTTTTATTCCATGGAATGTCTGCATCATGTATATCAAGGCAGTCGTTTTTGCTTATATCCTTACATCCATTGCCTGCTACCAAGGCTATTTTGTAACAGGTGGAAATATAGAGCTTGGTCAGGCAAGTACCAGAGCGGTAGTCTATGGCATCATCTGTATACTGATTGCCGATTATATAATCGCTGTCCTCCTAACTGGCTAGTATGATAAGAGCAGAAGGTATACACAAATCATTCGATGAAAATCATGTCCTCAAAGGCATAGATTTTACCTTCGAAGCATCTAAGACTAATCTGATTATAGGAAAAAGTGGTGCCGGCAAGACCGTTCTTCTCAAGATTCTAGTAGGCCTCATGAATCCCTCACAAGGACATGTCTGGTATGATGACCAAGACCTTTGTGACCTCAATAAAAACGAACTCATTAAGTTACGTATGCAAGTAGGCATGTTGTTCCAAGGGAATGCACTCTTTGACTCCATGACCGTAGAAGAAAACATCCGCTTCCCGATGGATATGTTTACTAAAATGACTGAGGGTGAGAAGAAGAAGCGGGTAGATTACTGCCTAGAGCAAGTGAGCATGGAGGGCATCAATAACAAATTCCCTTCAGAGATTTCTGGTGGTATGCAGAAGAGGGTCGGTATAGCAAGAGCTATCGTCCTCAAGCCCAAATATCTGTTTGCTGATGAGCCCAACTCTGGACTAGATCCTAAGACTGCTATTACTATAGATGCCTTACTCACTGACATCACCAATGCTAATAATATCACTACTATCATCAATACCCACGATATGAATTCAGTAATGGAGATAGGAGAAAATATCTGCCTTCTTCATTTCGGAAAACTAGCATGGCAAGGTACTAAAGATGAAGTACTAGATAGCCCTAATGAAATCTTACAAGACTTTATATTTGCCAGTCCTTTCCTACAAAAGCTGAAAGCAAGAGCGATGGGAAATAGCTCCACACCTCTATAGACTCTAAAAAGTCAACCTACAAAAACCCCATTTCGTCTTAGGAATACTACGGTTCCTCGTAATTAGTTTAGATAAAATCTGATGTTGCTGTAACTTAAGGTTGGTTCATCCGTAATAAGGAAAAAACAGCTAATAATTTTGACTACAACTGAATACAATAGCTTAGTACAGACTCACTCAGACAGGTTGCTGAGGTATGCGCTAAAGCTAACACTGGATTACAGTTGGTCTCAAGATCTAGTGCAAGAAAGCCTGATCAAGCTATGGTCTAATAAGAGCAAAGTCACTCAGCGGCATGCGGGCCCCTTTCTCTATAGAGTCTTATACAATAAGATGATAGATGACAAGAGAAAGCAGAGCAGAGTCGAGCTAAAAGAAACTATTAAGGAAAGCGGCAGCTTCCAAGATAGCCCCCTAGAAACTAAAGACTTGCTAGATCAAGCTTTCTCTCAACTGAATTTTGCTCAGAAGCAGATTATCATGTTAAGAGATTGGGAGGGATACAGCTATGATGAGATAGGAGAAATCCTGGAACAGAAAACGAGTTTGGTTAAAGTACATCTCTTCAGAGCTAGAAAAAAAATGAAAGCTGTTATTCATTCCTTAACTACAGAGACACCACCTTGTTATGAAAATAACTAAACTCAATTATGAGCTATTTGCGATAGACTACCTAGAAGGTAATTTATCTAGAGAGGAGAAGCAGCTCTTTGATCAGTTCTTAGAAAAATATCCTGAAGCAAAAGAGGAATTATCTGATTACTTAGAAGCTCCTTTACTTATCGAAGATGATAGCATAACTTTTATAAATAAAGACCAGCATTTAAAGCCGAGAAAGCTTGCATGGCTCATGCCTGTACTCTTGACTGGTATCATTCTTTCTACTACTGTCTACGTCTTTCAGAGAGATACATCATCTTCTGAGCTTGCCCCTCCGATGAAAATCGAGACGCCAATAAAGCAAACTAATTCTGAAGCAGCTCTCCTGGTTGAGATAGAAGTTAAGGTCCCTAGTACAACAACCGAAAATAAAATTGCACCTAATACAAAACTTAATGAAGCTAAGCAGGTTACTCAAACGAAAAGAAAATCGAATACAATACATAAAACAACTCATACGATTGCTGAAGTAAAACAAGCACATACCACAGCTACTTCCACTATACAACCAGCTATCACCAAGCAGATAGCAATCGCAAATCAAGTTGCAGAGTCCCAACAAGAACCTGCAAGGGAACTCGTAAAAATAGCACAGCTGAATCAGCTCCCTTTTAGAGCACAAGCTGCCATAGTAAGCACTGAAAAAAATAGGCTTATTTCAGACAGAAAAATGACCTATCTGATAGATCTCAATGTTGGACAAAATGAAAATGAAAATAAGTGGTGGTCGATACTGACACCAAAAGCCTTTGAAGGCATAAGTATCAAAGATGCTTTTGCATCTAATGGATTATCATCAACACTAAACGAACTAAATTCTAGAAAATAAAAATTACTAAAATGAAAGTACTAGCTATACAATTTATCTGCTGCCTATTTTTAAGTTATACTTTACAGGCATTTCCCTTTTCAGTAAAGGATACTGAGCCATTGCAAAACTTATATAGCAACCTACAAGTATCTAAGGACACTATCAAGGATGACAAGCTCAAAACAAGAGAAACAAAAGAAGAGGAAGGAGACTATGATGATTCTGATAATGAATTTAATATTCGTATCGGAGGTAACAGATCATGCAAGAAGAACAATGTGATCAGAGTAGGCATGCTAGACCTAGGCATCAGTAGCTACCTAGCAGAAAATGGTGGACTAGATATGCCTGACGAGTTGGACTACATGGACCAGCGTCTTTTTAGATCTGTCAATGTGGGTATTCATCTTATCAATCTAAAACTAGGGCTAAATAAAAAAGAAGCCCCACAGAGATTAGGAATTTCTACCGGTGTCAAATGGAACATAGTCCACTATAGCATGGAAAAGGATTATCAGTTGCACAAAGACAGAGACGACTACCTTTCTGCGATAGACTATGATGTGCCTGCACTCAAGAAGAACAGACTAAAAGCAAACTATCTTCAGATACCACTCATGTTAGAATTTAATTCTAATCCTAGGCGCTCTAGTAAATCACTAAACATAGGAGTCGGTTATGTCTATCAACTTCTACTAAACAGTAATTACAAATACAAAACCGAAGACGGTACAAAACTAAAATCCAAAGGTGAATATAATCTTACCAAAAGCATGGGTATGATAGAAGGCCGCATAGGATATGGACCACTAAATTTCTACATGCAATATGGACTGAAGGATTTATTCCAGCCAGGGAATGGACCACAGCTGACACCTATAAACTTTGGGGTGAATATAATTCCTAGGTGATAAAATTTTGTTTTAAGAAGAGGGCTACTCTAAATTTCAAAGTAGTGCTTAGTAAAAACTAGTCTAACAGGAACGGGGATTTCTCGACCGTAACGCAGTGAAGCGGAGGTATCTCCGTTCTTGTTAGATGACAGTACTTCGAAGTTTAAGTTTAAGTTTAAGTTTAAGAAAGTGTTGAATGTAGATTAGTGAAGTAGTACAGAATAAAGCCATTCTAGCGGGAACGGATATTTCTCGACCTTGCTCTAAATGAAAAATTCATATAATATTTTGAATTTCCTTTCTTAGGCCACCCTTTTCATACCGACTGCAACGAAGTGATTTGGAGGAATCTCCGTTACTATTAGTAAGATTCTTAACTAAAAAGTCATAAAATCAAAATATCGCAGTGAAAAAACAGCTAGCTCTGTCTATACTCCTCAATTTTATTCCTTCTTGCGTCCATCATTTCATCTAGATGTTCTGCAAGTCTAGGATTTAATTCTATCATATCTAGAACTTCATTTTGGGAAACTGTAATCACTTTCAAATCCTCCTCAGCTCTTACAGAAAATGAGCTAAATTTTTTTGTGAATACCGTGATTTCCCCAAAGAAATCACCGTACCCTAATTTTCCAATCTCCACCGTTTCCATATTTTCAGTAGTCGTTTCGAGTACAGCTTCCCCTTCCAAAATAACATACAATGATCCTGTAGGATCTCCTTGCTGTATCACCTTCTCACCCGTTCCAAAATACTGTATTTCAGATCCATCAATCAGTTCATCGACATTGCTTTGCTCTATGGGCAGCATTTGAGGTAATTTTCTCAAAGAACTTTCTAACTGATTAAGTTTGAACTTATCCTTGTCTGTCATCTGATGGGCATGATGAACGACCATCTGTGACATCGGCATCACTAAGTTGTGACGACGAGAGGTGTACCAGACCCGAGACATAAAGTCATCCATGATATCTTCATGATCTTTGAAGTCACTAATGGCAAATTCTACTTCATAGACCACTTTTGATTCTGTGTACTCATTTGTTTTTACCTCAGGTTCTGGCTCATGCAGGATGCCAGGAGTAGCATAGCATGTTTGCATGAGGGCTTCCTTGACTTTATTGGGAGGATTCTGATGCGAAAATCCGATTTCGGTTTTCATTATGTGCACCTTTGAGGGACGACTAAAATTTTTAATCGTTCCTTGGCCGATTACTAAGTGAGGAATTACAATTAGTTCTTTTTCTCGTGTTTCCATTCTGATTGCTCGCCAATTCATTTCTATCACTCGGCCCCTTTGATCCTCTACCTCTATATAATCGCCTTCCGAAAAAGGTTTTTCATATACTAATGCAATTCCAGAAAATAGATTGCCTAAAGTATCTTGCAAGGCCAAACCAATAACAAAAGAACCCAAACCCAATGCCGTTACTAAACCACCAAGGTCTGCACCCCAGACCATCGACAATACAATCGCAGCACCAAACAAAACCATTACTACTCTAAAAATATCCAAAAACAACTGTGGAACTTTGGTTTTGGAACCGCTAGAATTTCGACCTGAGAAAAAGAAAACATTCACTAAAGACAACAAAATGTTAATTACTAAAATCCAGATAAATGTTTCTAGTAATTTCATCAGAGTTGAGCCTCTTGGATACTCCAAGACCTGTGTAAAAACAATGCTCATCGCAACAAAGGGAAGAATGATATTTTTAAACGTATTGAGTGGTGGAGAGAATCTTTTATCTTTTTTCTTAGCGAGATAGGTTACTTCATTGACAACAACTACGATAAGCGGAATACATACCATAAGAAGTATGCCATAAATAAACCAGTTACTCTGAAAAAAATCGTTTTCGAAAAAATCCATATTCTTTATTGAGGCTTATTAACTTGACGAAGACAAAAGTTTAGCTAGTCTTTATGCGTTGGTCTGCATATTTCCAGACTTCAAAAGTATGTTTGGAACTATTCTTCAAAGTGTACTTCTCAAATTCAAATTGCTCCTGTAATTTTTGATATACTTCCGTAGATACGAAAATTTGATTGTCTTCTTCGATGTCTTTTAAGGAAAAAACATCATTGACCGTTTGGCCCCATAGGTCATAGTTGAATTTTTCATTACCAACTATTCCGGCTATAACCTCACCACTATGCAATCCTATGTGTAGAGCTAACTGGATATTATAATTTACGTTGAATTGGGCAGTTAATTGACGGACTTCGAGAGCAAATTCAAATATCTTTTTAGCATGGTCAAGTCTTGGATAAAACATCCCACAAGCTGCAAAATAGGTATCACCTACTGTACGAATTTTTTCAACATGATGCTTCTCAGCAGCATTATCAAAGGTTTCTACTAAGTGGTTCAGTAAATTGACCGACTCTGTAGGACCTATTTTGGAAGTTAGTTTTGAAAAGCCAGCAATGTCTATTGCAATCAAAGAAACATTTGGATAAGTATCAGCAATGTTTTTTTCTCCTTTCTGCAGTCGATTAGCAATTTGCTTAGGAATAAAATTCAAAAGTAGTTTTTCGTTTTCTTGACTTTGTTTTGCAATAACGTCTTGCTGTTTTTCAATATTATGAGTCATCTCATTAAATGAAGACGCCAATTCTCCAAACTCATCTTTAGATAGTATATCTATCTCTTGGCTATAGTCCCCATCACTTAATCTGCGAACTCCCTCAGACAATTTTTCAATAGGCCGCACAAATCTACTTGCCAAAAACATGGCTAGAAAAGTCACTAAAAGAATAATAATACAAAGGGCTATGAAAACCTTTTTCTGAAATTTATCAATGGGTATATTAGCTTCTGCCTGATCTATTTCTGATAAAATAACCCAATTCAGATTATTAATCTGTAGAGGTGCATATGAGCTTAGAACAGGAGTATAACGATAGTCTTCTATGATCTTGGTTTCGTTTTTTCCAGCTAAGGCCTCCCTTACGCCATCTGTCTTTACTCTTTGATGCAAAATAGTTGTTCCTACATGATACATCTTGTCCACTTCTTCCTTTTCTATCCCCAAATCAACCAATGCATTTGTATAGCCGCTTGTGTCCTGTAAATAAAACCTAGAAATAGATCTCATCAAAAAATCTTCTCCCACTAGATAAGTCTCTCCCGAATCTCCAAGTCCATCCCTCTTCCAGTTATTATCACCAGTCATTATTTTATTGATTTCATCTACGGGCATCTGCAATACCAATGCACCCACCGTCTCGGCACCTTTGGTAATAGGAATACCTACAAAAGCCGCAGGTGCCCCATACGAAGGTCGGTAATTATCAAAATCAATAAAACTTGCTTTTTCTATATCTCTATTGAAGCGAAGCTGTCTAACGAGCTCTGCTAGGTTACTTTCCTTATATGGGCCAGTATATAGATTAGTTGCAAAGTCCGTTTCCTTATAAGCTGTATATACAATATCTCCGAGTTCTAAGTCAATTAAAAACAGATCATAAAAACCAAACTTTGTAGTTACATCAGTCAGATACTGATGATACTTCTGATGAGCACTGCTGTATTCACTTCCATCATTGGCATCTTGCAGAAGATGTTTTTCTCCAGCAGGATTGGGGTTTTCTACTATATACTGGAATTGCAGATAGCATGCCTCGACAGTATTAGGATAATACATTTCGGAGTTGTTTTTGATATCCATATTCTGAGACACCTTGTCTACAAAATCATCATAGTGAGCACTTAATTGTTGGCTGCAATCAGCATCTAATTGGCTGGTGCCTATTTTCCGAAACCCAACTTTAAAGTCTTCTATTGCTTGAGCAATCATTTCATTCTCACCGAGCACTTCTGTTATATTCTCGATTTCATGAAAGTAACTCTCGATTTGATACTTCTTAGATGCTTTTACGCTAGTCAGTTGATTGAAGATACTTTCGCTGATGGCTTCTTTCCCATTGACATATCCTATGTAGATGAGTACCATCGCAGAGATTGCACTTACTAGGATCAGCATTAACATCAGGCGGGAACGAATGCTCAAAAAACTAGAGGAAATACTCATGCTTTCAGGTTATAATTGGTGATTGTCTTGAAGGTATGACGAAGTCTAAATCCTAGAGCCTATAAAATAGATCGGAGTTTAGAACTTTTAGAGTCTCTCAGTATAGCTCAATCATTTTTGGGTTAAAAATTATATCGTATATCTAAAATACTATTTCCCTTACTAAGTCAGAAATATGCCTCATAAATAGTTTATGAAGCTGTCAAAAGTAGATTACATCAGCCTTATCATCATACCGACCACAATATATAGAAGCGCAGGTAGCTCTTTTAAGTTATAAAAGGTCTTGAATGTAGATTTGTAAAGTAGGCAGAGCCAAAGCTATTCTAGCGGGAACGGATATTTCTCGACCTTGCTCGAAATGAAAAATTTTAATTGAATCCCTTCTCTTACTCCACCCTTTTCATACAGACCGTAACGTAGTGAAGCAGAGGTATCTCAGTTCTCGTTAGACGACAGTACTTCGAAGTTTAAGTTTAAGTTTAAGTTTAAGAAGATGATGAATATAGATTAGTAAAGTATCACAAAATAAAAGCCATTCTAGCGGGAACGGAGATTTCTCGACCTTGCTCGAAATGCAAAATTTAGTTGAACCCCTTCTCTTACTCCACCCTTTTCATATCGACCGTAACGCAGTGAAGCGGACGTATCTCCTTTCTTGCTAGATGACAGTACTTCGAAGTTTAAGTTTAAGTTTAAGTTTAAGAAAATGTTGAATATAGATTAGTGAAGTAGTACAGAATAAAGCCATTCTAGGAGGAACGGAGATTTCTTAACCTTGCTCGAAATGCAAAATTTTAGTTGAATCCCTTCTCTTTCTTAACCCTTTTCATACCGACAGTAACGCAGTGAAGCGGAAGTATCTTCGTTCTAGTTAGAAAATAGTACTTCGAAGTTTAATGAAATAGGGAAAATAGATTAGAAAACAAACTCTACAAGAAATAAATAAGAATCAATTATTTATTAAATTTTTTACCTTTTTTTTAGCAATCGAATCTAATTCGAAGCTTTCGTAATAGTCAAAACAAAACTGCAAAGTCCTAGATCCAATCATCCCTTCATCATACATGTTTTTGACGATTAAGCTATCAGTTATGTCACCAAGTCTTTTACTTGTGTATTCCATACTGTCCCTTTCTATTTTTTCCATAACTGAATCTGCTAATGACCACATTAGGTCATTACTTGATATTCCATAATCAAAATTGTTACTTAAACTTATATCGTTTCCTTTCAACATGTATGATTTAGAAATACATCTAGCAAAAACTTCTCTTTTAAATCCTTCAATAAAGCGATTCTCGGTATCTGTATGGCTAGAATGTTCTTTAGTCGCTGCACAAGAAATAAAAAAGAAAAAAATTGAAATAAGAATGTTGACATTCATAAGCTATATTT
>CALLAE010000149.1 GCA_938002665.1 uncultured Saprospiraceae bacterium
AACTAACTTGTTATTCCAGCAACCCTTCATTTACATCGGATAGGGCCTCGGTTCGCTAAGCTGTAGGTTTTTTCCAAGTTATCCAACTCCATGCCTCGGCTGATGCCTCGGTTCGCTAAGCTATAAACTGAGGTTTACTCAGTTTATTTCTGATGCTTTGCATCAGAATCGCTTAGCTCATCCCAAAACTCGACGGCTCTTCTGGTGTGGGGGATGCATATACTACCACCTACCAGATTAGCAATAGAAAATACTTCAAAAATTTCTTCCGTTGTTGTTCCAAGTTCATGAGCTGTGCCTAAATGATAACTGATGCAATCATCACATCTTAGTACCATGCTTGCCACCAGGCCAAGTAGCTCTTTGGTCTTTACATCCAAGGCACCTTCTGTATAGGTTTGGTTATCTAAGCTGAAAAATCTTTTCAAGACTTTATTGTCTTGAGAAAGGATTCTTTCATTCATTTTCTGTCTGTAGGTGTTGAATTCTTCAATCTTACTCATAGCAGTTTTTTTTGTCTAAGTATCGTGGAGCACTAATGCGTCCCTTTGTTTATTTCTCTCCACAAAGAAACGATCATTCTTACAGGCATAAGTGCATTAGCAATGATGGCCGTCGTCCAGAATAATAGAATCTCAGTTTTGATATAGGTAATAAATTTAGTCTGTTCCTTGAACGGTAAAGCGGTCAGCATGGACATGATACCTTGCTCATCACTGAAGGCCTGAAATTCATAAAAGCCAGTCATCAGGAAAAAGAAGATAGGAATAGGAATAAAAATGAAAAGTACCTTAATCCATTTTGCTACAGAGATGTAGTGATGCTTAAGTAAAAAGATGTATCTGCAAAAGGTCACCGCCACTACTATTATAAATACATTAAACCCATAAAATTTGTACGCCGCTCCCACGTGTCCGTAGATCGGTAATAATATCAGGACTGTAATTATGATTGTAATGATTATCCACAGCAGTTCCAAAGTCAACTTAGATCTTAGCATCCCTATTCTATTATGTAGTTGTTGTATAATAATAAATCATCTCTTCGCAAGGAAATCGTATCCTTTGCTCTCCTGACAAGAAGCTCATCTATGTAGGCGGGATTTCTGTATTCGGAAAGCAACTTGATCTCATCTATCTCAGAAGTTACAGGCAATAAAAACTCTACTCTTAACCATCCTTTCTGTGTATCAGTTAGATTAAGTGACCATGTTTTTTGCTCCTCGGTGACCTTGCCTTTGCTGAGGCTTTGTGCCGTCCACCACGGTCCTCCAGATATAGAAGGATCTGCGTAGTACCAGAGACTAATATTTAAGCTATCATTCTTGTCGACACTGATGGGATAAGCTAGAATTGTCTGTTTTCCTACGTCTAGTTTTCTAGAGCCCTTGCCTACAAAAGCTTTTACTTTGCTCGACTCATAATGCTCGTATAACAGAGGTGCCGCTATGGAGTCAGAAAAGTTGGTAGCCCTAGTTCTTTTTTGTGCTAAATTCTCTTTAAGCTTTTGCACTTCTATTTTTCCTAGCACATACTCTTTGCTGGAGTACACTATTTCTGCTTCATCAAAGAATGATGCCTCGTGGGGTTTTAGTTCTTGGTCTGCAGCTCTTAGGACTAGTATCGCTTTATCACTTGAGAGCTCTTTTAGTAAGGGTCTTTTGATGAGTGGATTACTTATCAGTTGCATAGAATTCAGAGTACGGCTGAGAGAAGCTCTGGATAGTTTGCCATTTATAAGCGGTAGTCCAGTGGCCACAGAAAGACGGTAACCATTGTAATTTGATGACCAGCTTCCATCATGATAGACTTTGTCCGTCCAGCCATGCTCTGTCGGCAAAAGATATATTCCTTGGTAATTAGTGGTGTCGATTCCCAGTTCTTTAGTCAATTTACTATAAGGCTGTAATTGTTCTGGACTGAATGCGTTGTGATGTATCCTATTTTTAGTCCGCCAGCTTAGAAATTGATGTGCATCGATACTCCAGACCAGAAGCAAAGGAATAATTATAGCTAGTGAAATACTCTGCTTTTTTCTGACTTGTAATCTATTAAGAAGCTCTGACAAATAGCGGGCAGTCACTAGACTGGCAGCAAAGTAAAATACCCAAGTAAATCTACCTGGTGCTCTAAATTGTAGTACTTGTCCTAGATGTTCTAAAGACCATGCTTTGAATAAACTAAAAGGTTCTCCGAAGGCAAAAACCAATACGGCAATACTCCCGAGAAAGATAACTGCAAGGTTGCCCTCATTAAAAGTGCTGGTCCATAGCCTTTTCTTTTTCCAAAAAGTTATGGGAAGACCAAGTAATACTAATAATGGAATGAATCCTATAAAAGATCTAGATTCAAAACTGTTAGGCCCTTCGCTGAATAGACTCGATAAGGGCTTAGCTAGCCAGGTCTCGTCAGGAAAGAGCAGACCCTTAAATGAAGCAACATTTTCAAAAAATCCAAAAGGCACCTTTACCCGATCTGTGACTTCATCTATAGAATGCAGAATGCCTTGTGTAATAAACAAGGAAAGTAATGCAACAGCTAGCCAACTGAACAAAACAGATTTTTGAATTTTAAATCCAAAAAAAGAAGCTAGTAAGCCCACGCCAAAACAAGCTAACAAGAGCGAGCAAGAAATGGCAAGCAGATAGGGATTGTTAAGTCCTAAGGTGATGAGAAGAAGTGTCAGCAAGCCTGCCTTTATAATATATCCTTGGCTAAGTTGCTTGTGCACAAGAAAATAGAATACAGTAGGAAGAACAAAAGCATAGCCTAGCGCATAATGTCCACAGGTCTGTCTGTGTATCTGAGGAGAGAGTAGGGCAATGAGTACTGCCAGTGCGATAGCGAGCTTGTTATCTACTTTGATCTTGATGAGACATAAGAATATTATGCATGCCGCTATACCATTACTCCAGTATATGAGAAAGTTGGAAATACCGACACTGTAAGCTGGCAAGCCAGGAAAATAAGGCCTGAGCTGAGCCAGCACCACTGCTAGCAACCCTTGTGCATCAGTCATGAAGATAGTTTCTGTATGCGGGTGGTACTGAGAGGTCAACTGAGTGCCTTTGCCATAGGTAGCATGAAACTGTAGATTATAATGTATTGTCAGCCCATCACCACCAAAAGTGGGCGCATGCTCATTGGGGTCAAACATCAAGCCTTTCATGTATATCCCACATATAGCTATAGTAAGGACAAAACACAGACAAGTAGATAAGAAGTGTTTGGGCATATTACTATTAGACATGAGCAACATAAGAATGTAAATGTAAGGATATGAGTAATTCTTTCTGTTACAAGTTCTTCTTAGTCTCTAGCTACTGATAGAATAGATTTTATAAATTAAATTTTATGCTCATATGTATTATATGTTTTAGTTCTATACTCTGTATTATCCAATAAATGAGAGACTTATATAATGACTTTTTATATATAGATGCAACTCTAATAAGTTAAAAGAAAAATTCTCTAGACTTTAGGTAGGGGTACTACTGCTTCAGCATTGTCCTTTAAGTGCAATGAGAATGAAACCGAAATGCAATCAGCTTTCACAAGGCTGATTTAAATTAAATCTTGTGAGTTTCATATTAATGATTAGTTGGTTTTGAATTAAAATAAAGTAGTGTTGTGGTTGACGCTACTTTTTTTTATGCCCATAAGTTTGCTACCTCTCCTAATTCCTTCTCTCTCCCTTTGCATTCTTAGTCCTGAAGATTATGTTTGCCGTTTTTAAAATTTGATGACTTCTGTTGCCGTTAATGGTTCATATAATTATCTACTATGTTTTCTAGATTATCTTACAGCATTCTTATCATATTATCTTCCTTTCTGTGGATCTCTTGTGGAAATGATGAGGTAAAGAGGATAGCACCTGATGTGTCAGGAATAGAAGCTAAGGTAGATCTAGTCCGCTACGATAAAGCCCTCGCGGCTATGGATGCTACGGATCCTGCCAGTGCCTACCTTAAAGTGCTGACTCAGTATCCTAACATGACAGACTTGTACTTTAAGCAACTGATAAGGCTACATCACTCTGATCATGATACTTTCAATAATAGACTGGCACAATTCCTCACCGATGATAGAATTACAGTGCTATCTGATACCGTGGCTCAGATCTATGCTTCCGCCGCAGATATAGAGAAGGACCTACAAGCTGCTGCAAAGTACCTTAAGCATTATTTTCCAGAGAAGGAGCTACCCAGATTTTATACCCTCTTTTCAGAGTTTTCTTACCAGACCTTCATCTTTGAGGATCAAGAAGGAAAAGATGCGATAGGGATAGGCTTGGATATGTTTCTTGGGGATGATTTTGATTACAAAAAAATAGATCCTGGCAATACTGCTTTTTCAGACTATCTGACACGGACTTACAACAGAGAACATCTTGTGAAGAAGGCAATAGAAATGATTGTAGTGGATCTTTTAGGACAAGCACCTGGCAAACGATTTGTGGATAAAATGATTCATCAAGGTAAAAAGCAATATATCTTAGAACATCTTCTTCCTTCGGAACCTGATTCTATCTTATGGGAGTATACCGCTGAGCAAATGGACTGGGTGAAGGCTGAAGAGCTGGAAATGTGGGATTTCTTTTTAGAGCAAAATCTTATGTATGAAACCAGCCACCTTAAGATCGCCCATTACTTAGAGCCTGCACCAAGTTCAAAAGGTATGCCCGAGATAGCCCCAGGTAGAACTGCTGCTTATATAGGATATAAAATGGTGAAAAGCTTCATGAGTAGAAACCCAGATATGTCTTTGAGAGATTTGGTAGCCTACAAGGATTCTCAAAAACTAATGGAGCAAGCAAAATATAAGCCACCAAGAAAATAGAAGCTTGACTGAAACACTTTTAGAGCTTGAAAATTTTATGCGTATGCACCTCCTGCTCATCACTTATTATTCTGAATAGGTATAACTGATTAGAAGGCAGGTCTGATAGATCTATCTGTTGCTGCCCTGCTGATAAAAATGAGGTCATAACCTTAGAGCCATTAAGATTATAGATATTTAATAAGGTACCCTCTGTATGACTAGAAGGCAGATCTATGAATACTCCGCCAGAGGTTGGGTTTGGATAGATTTTAATTTTATCGGACAGAGATATTGATTCTGTTTTTTGTTTACTTCTTGTATCTAGGGTGCCATCTTGTAGGTTTTGTGTACAACCTTCTATGATTATATCGTCAAATAAGAAATAGTGATCTGAAGGGCAAGCAGCTCTAAACCTAAGGGAAGTATTGGAGCTTAAGTTAGCACCTACTATGTCTAAGTTGACTATTTTTCTTTCATTGGGTACAAAGTGGATTCCAGCAGTGTAGGTTCTGATTGTAGAATAACTACCTCCATTAGATATTTCTATATGGAACTGATCCCCGTTTTCTATCGCTAAAGTTGTAAAAAAGAAAGACAATCTCAGTGCGCTATAACTGGAAAGCTCTATGTTGTCTGAGTATAAAGAAGATTTGCTTCCTTCATTTCCATGGATATAGAAGCTACCAGAACCTGAGTTGGAGTATTGTGAATTATCTAAAATTCTGGCAAAACTGCCTCCATCGTTCCAGATGCCTAGAAAGTTATTCTCAAAATCTATCTCGGATATCAAACTACAATCCAGCGAAGTGTTACCGGAACATTCTGCAGCAGAAGCGTCTGGAATGCAAGGGTCATTATCATTGGTGTCAAGAGTAGAACAGTAACCATCATAATCATTATCTGTTACGATACCTCCTGAGCAGTTACAGTTGGAATCATAAGTTTCTCCTATGGTGCAAGCGTTATTATCATTACAGCTTGTCCCTGGGGCGCAACTCAATGTTGTATTACATCCCTCGATAGCAATATCATCCAGAATAAAGTAATCATCCTCTGTATTTGTTTCTGCTCTAAATCTTATAGATACTCTGTTAGAGAAAGTTATATTATCCACATATACAGTTGCCTTAATTCTCTCATTATTTTGAAATTCTATACCTGTTCTATAGGACTTCACTAAGTTATAGCTACTATTTCCGTTTGCTATTTCTAGATGGAATCTGTCACCATTCTCTACAGAGAAGGCATAGAAATAGAATTCAATTTTGATTGCTTTGTACGCGGAATAATCTTGAGGACTCGAGTATAAGCTTGATGCAAAACCATAGTCTAGGTGGATGTAAAAAGATTCTTCACCTGAGTTTGCAAAGAGGCTACTCGTGAGTGGCTTGACCCCACTCCCTCCATCTTGCCATATGTCTGAGTTATCTTCAAAGTCTGCTGAACTTATTAAGGTACAATCAGCTGAATCTGTGGTGCAGTTAGACGAATTTGCGTTAGGAATACAAGGATCATTATCATTGGCATCATTACCAGCACAGTACCCATCCTGATCATTATCAGTATATATGCCACCTGTACAATTGCAATTGGTATCATACCGTTCTCCTGTCGTGCAGGCATTGCCATCATCACAAGACTGACCTATTAGATTGTCATTAAGCGAAGGACAGGCATCTTCTGCATCGCAGACGCCATCAGAATCAGAATCAGCAAATACACCTCCAGTGCAATTACAGTTACTGTCATATGTTTCTCCTGTGGTACAGATATTTCCATCATTACAATCAGCACCTGGAGTGCATAACAAGGATACCCCTGGTCCACATTCTTCTAGGCTGAGGTCGTCTATAATGAAGTAGTCGTTTTCATTGTCACTCTCTGATCTCAGCCTGATAGTAGTATTTCTACTGAAGGCTATATTTTCAAAAAACACTATTACCTCTTTCCTCACATAATTAGTAAGATCAGTTCCTGCAATATAAGTCTGGTAAGGAATATATGTGCCATTAGTAGCAACTTCTATAACTAGCTTATCACCTGATTCTACTGAGTAAGGGAGTAAACTGAATTTCAGAATTACTCTTACAGCAGAACTTAAGTCTAGGGGTTGTGACACCAGGCTAGATAAGGAGCCCCTATTGGCTTGGACGTAATAACTGGATACACCACTATTAGAATAATTTGTTCCTGTTACTAGATCTGCACCACTACCTCCATCTATCCAGATCCCCATATCATTGTTTTCAAAGTCTGTACTATTCAGTAGTACACAATCTGAAAAATCACTACTGCTCGTGGAGCAAGCAGGGTTGCTCGCATCTGGAACACAAGGGTTGTTGTCATTAGAATCTTCAGCAGCACAGTATCCATCTCCATCATTATCTATAGTACTTCCTCCACTGCATCCGCAGTTGTTGTCAAAAGTCTCACCTACCGTACATGGATCATTGTCATTGCATGGGTAGCCTATAAAATTGAAATTTAAAAATGGACAGTCATCTTGTGCATTACAGATGCCATCATTATCAGAATCTAGTTCTGTTCCTCCTACACAGTTGCAGTTGTTATCTAAAGTTTCTCCGGTTGTGCAAGGATTTCCATCTTCGCAAGGAGTGCCTGCTGTGCAGTTTGTGGTTTGTCCATTACAGACTTCTACTTTTACATTATCTACCATGAGGTAATCAGCAGACTGGTCGGTCATAGTCCTGATTCTTATGGAACTAGAATTAGAAAAGTTATACCCTGTCAATACTGCTGATGTTTCTAGCCTGACATTATTATATATGTCAGCGCCTAAGACATAAGATTTTACCACAGAAAAATTACCTCCCTGTGTTGCAAGCTCCACTACAAATCTATCACCACTTTCCATAGAATAGGGTAGAGCTGAGAAGCTTACGATAACAGACTCGCTTCCCGCTAGCCTAAGCGGCTCTGTGTAAATAGATGAGGAAGCACCCTGGTTACCATTAAGCGCAAAGCTATTGGCTCCTGAAGCAGCAAAGGAGCTGTTCACTAATACCTCAGCAGAACTACCTCCATCTTGCCAGATACCTAAATCATTATTTTCAAAGTCTGTATAGTCTAGCACATTGCAATTACTAGATACAGTTACATTATTACATGGTGTAGCAGAGTTGTCTGGTACACAAGGATTATTATCATCACTATCTTGCCCAGCACATACACCGTCATTATCAGCATCGGTGTAGATACCTCCACTGCAGCCACAGGCACTATTGTATCTTTCGCCTACCGTACATGGATTATTATCATTGCAGGGTTGTCCTATAAGATTGTCATTCAGGTTAGGACAATTATCGCAGGCATTTGGCTTACCATCATTGTCGTTATCTATATTGTCATCATAGCCAGGGCAGAGATCGTCCTCATCACAGATACCATCATTATCACTATCTAGATAAGTGCCACCTGTGCAATTACAACTAGCATCGTAGCGCTCACCGACGGTACAGTCATTCCCATCATCACAAGTCTGACCGATGAGGTTATTGTTTAAGTTGGGACAGCTATCACAGCCATTAGGCTCACCATCATTATCACTATCTATATTGTCATTATAGCCGGGGCACTGGTCATCCTCATCACAGACACCATCATTGTCGCTATCAGTGAAGGTTCCAGTACAATTACAATAAGCATCATATGCATCATTAGAAGTGCAGTCATTACCGTCATTACAAGGCTGTCCGACACATGGCAGTTCTTCTAAGATTTGATGGAAAGTATTTATCTGGGGATTGTTGATTGTCTGTTGTATTCCAGAAGGCCATTTTACGACAATTCTATTGACTCTTGTGTTTCTTGCTATTCCGAAATACTGAGTAAAGGAATTCATGACACCATAGCTCTCTCCAGATCGCACTTCACGTACCTGCATACCCCAGGCTCCATATATTTCTACTCTGGCTCCTATCGCATTGCTATTGCTTTCTATGCCTTGTAGCTGTACAGCTAGGAAATTATTGTTGTTACCATCATTCATGAACAGGGCATCCTTAATAGTGCTCGGCTCAGAGAAGAACTCTGCATAACCAGCATAGACATCCACAAAGCCATCACTATTCAGATCACCAAGAGCAAACGATTCTATTTCTTGATCTCCAAAAGGATTAGTAGGAGTAAAAGTTCTGTTTCCGTTATTCATGAATAGAAAGTGATCAGAACCACTAAACATCAGATCTACAAAACCATCGTTGTCAAAATCTCTAAATACAGACTGAATAACAAACACATCTGAACTCAGAGTAGGTAACAACCCACTGCTCGCTGTAATATCTGTGAAAGTTCCATTTCCATTATTACGCATGAGCTTGCTCCTGGTGTAATGATTACCCACGAAGGCATCCATGTCTCCATCATTATCTATATCCGCAAACTCTGTTAGCCAAGTCTGGTCACCTATGTTCATCCTAGCTTGTGCCGCGACTTCTTTGAAATTATTGTTACCGTCATTTTGTAACAGCATATTGACCCTTCTTGGGTCAGTAGGATCGCTAACGCCGGTTTTGCATTTTGATATATAGAGATCTTGGTCTCCATCGTTATCATAGTCTACCCAGATACTGCCATAACTTCCAGAGTTGTCGCTTGCAGGAACAGTTTTGGTATCGATCATAGAAGGAGCAAAAGTAAATTTGCCTGTTCCGTCATTTCTATATTTTCTATTATCACCTTCATCGTGGCAAGCAAAAATGTCTACCCAGCCATCATTATCTATGTCTATGAAATTAGATCCTTGTAGAAAGATGCTAGAGTTAGGCACATTCGTGCTGAAAAAATCTAGACCATCTTGGTTGTAGAGCACTTTGACATTATCATATTTTCCTCCGACCAGTATGTCATTGTATCCATTTTTATCTACGTCAGCGATACAATTGCTCCACTGGGAGAAATTAGCTATTGCACCTTCATTTCTATGTTGAAAAGCTTGATTAGGCTCTTTTTGATATTCAATATTCAGAGACCTGCTCAGATTATATCTGACGATATCGTCTTTACCGTCTGCATTCATATCAGCAATACCCATACAGACACCGCTGTAATTAGATGTGAGTAACAAATTGGTACGGTCTGTGAATGTTAAGGTTGAAGATTGGGACACGGCAAGCCCACTTACAGTCAAGAAAATGACTGATAGCCAGCATTTCATCGGAAAGGGTCTTTGCGTCAAAGCTAGGCTGTTAAAAAATGAGTTGGGTCTATTATAACATGAGACACTTCTCAGGGTGCCTTACCACTACATAAATTGCTACTTTTTTTCTGAAAAATGTAGAAATGTGTAGTTCTTACCTAAAAAACGCTAAAATCTAGTGATTAAGCTGCTTTTTAGGTTATAAAGTTGCTAACAGAATATGAAATCGGAATGTTTTAAATTTGAATCAAATCTTACTTAAATGAGTAAAAGAACGATACCTGTTGTGGATTTAGACTCTTTCGTTAATGGAAATGAGTCTCAAAAAGTTGACTTTGTGCAGCAACTAGGAAAAGCTTTCCACGAAGTGGGCTTTGTAGGCGTCATTAATCATGGTGTACCAAAGCAACTAGTGGATGACTTTTATACAGCATCCAAGAAGTTCTTTTCTCTTCCTGTTACTGAGAAAAGGGGATATCTCCTAGAAGGATCAGCAGGCCAGAGAGGCTATACGGCATTCGGAACGGAGCACGCCAAGCAATCTCAGGTAGCAGATTTAAAAGAGTTTTTTCAGATAGGTCAGTACGTAGATGCAGATCATCCTCGGAAAGCAGAGTATCCAGATAATGTGTGGGTAGATGCCGTACCGGAATTCAGTGAATTATCAGAACAACTATATAAGGCCTTTGAGAGCTCTGGCGGACATCTGCTCAGGGCTATAGCTATCTATCTTAATTTGGATGAGCAATATTTTGAGAATTATATAAGCGAGGGCAACTCTATTCTCAGAACTATCCATTACCCTCCGATCACTAACGAGCCAAAATCTGCCATCAGAGCAGAGCAACATGAGGATATTAATCTCATTACACTATTAGTAGGTGCATCAGCAGGTGGCCTACAATTACTTAATGCTGATAACGAGTGGCTAGACATAACTCCAGAAGAAAATGAAATTGTCATCAATGTAGGAGATATGCTACAGCGACTGACTAATAATTATCTTAAGTCTACCACACATAGAGTAATCAATCCACCTCGCCATCAATGGCACGTGCCTAGGCTCAGTATTCCTTTTTTCTTGCATCCTAGAAGCGAG
Organism: uncultured Saprospiraceae bacterium; assembly: GCA_938002665.1. Classification (GTDB taxonomy): domain Bacteria; phylum Bacteroidota; class Bacteroidia; order Chitinophagales; family Saprospiraceae; genus RFSX01. The sequence goes on from CALLAE010000149.1 coordinate 11,078, forward strand.
ATGAGTCTAGCTTGTCTGCAAGACACGATCACTGAAGAACGACCACTGGCTTATGAGCCTATCACTGCTGGAGAATATCTAGATGAGCGGTTACGGGAGATAGGGCTGAAGAAGTAGAATCAACCAGAATTACTTCTTTCTTTAATCAAATTCGGAACTGTCAGCTAGTTGACTATCTTTTATAAGGTAGATTGTCATTGTATTTTGTCTTTTGTAATACTGGCTCCATTATTTCTATATAATTGAGTAACCCACCCACCACCACAAAAAACAAAATCATGAGAAAACATATCTTGTGCTTAGCTGCACTTATACTGTCCTGTAACCTTATTGCTCAGCATAACTTACTAGATGTAGACTTGTACCTAGATGTAGATAAGACTCCACAGAGTTCTTTTCCAGTGCCATTAGGTGAGTTCCAAGAAAGGCTGCTCTTTGTAGGCGAACAAAATAATTCCTCAAATGAATTATGGATCTCTGATGGCACAGATAGCGGAACGCATTCTGTTCACTCTCGTCCAGCTAAGTATGGTGGTACTTATTCTCATCTGAAAACAACACCTACACATTTTTTCTTTGTAGGTCCTACTTCTGTGGAAAATGCTCTATTCAAATCTAATGGAGAGATAGGTAATTCAATTCAGTTGTATGAGACTAAGGAAGATGAAGAAATTGTGGAAGTTGACGTCCATGAAGAGGGAGTGATTTTCATGGTGCGAACAGATTCCCAGACTCTAGGGGATTTCGATCGTGTCTATTTCTCAGATGGAACTGAAAATGGCCTGCAGGTGATTTTAGAATCTAGCCATCTAGGTGATCGGATAAGAGTGCATGACATGTACTGTCTGGTAGATGCAACTATCATCTATTTTACAGATTCTGAAGCCACCTATGTTTCTGCTTTGAATAGTTTTTCTTCTGAGCCAGTCATCCTACAGGAACTAGAAAGAAATACTTACAGGCGATTTGACGGTACAGAAAAGTTTGCACTTCATTATACCTTTAGTGATGGCAAAAAAGGCCTATGGTCAACTGATGGTCATTCTATAAAGAAGATTATAGAAGGGAGGTATGATAACTATCAAGGTCACTACTACAAAAGAGATAATTCTATTTTTATTAATCATGCTGAGGAGAAGGGAATCTATAGGACTGATGGTGAGGTTGCAGAACTTTTGCCAGGGACAGATACCTTAGGCATCAATAGTACAACGCAACTCTATGAAGTGGGCGACGCTTATTATTATAAAGGTTACAATAAGGTATTTCTTTATCACCACGGAGGCGGTGCTGAGTTGGTATACGAGGGCAATAGTGTAGATGAAATGCATTTCGTCAATGGGAGGTACTACCTCAGTACGTATACACATCTATATGAATATATCAAAGGAGAACCATTGAGGGTGGTATTAGAACATGATTTTGATTACAGAATCTTTTCATTTCCTGGGGCGCTTTTTTCATATAATAATGATGATATCTATGTGCTCAAAAATGATCAGCTAGAGCACTTCATGGATCACAAACCAGATGGGATAAACACTAGTTTCTATAAGACAGGAATTCCTCAACGCTTTTTAGAAGTTAAGGATCAGATTTATTTTCCAAATTATGATCCGGTCCACGGCTACGAACTATGGCTGACGGAAGGGCCGGAAATGATGACGCGGCAAGTGAAAAATGTAAATAATGGAACCTCCGCTACTGACCTGCGACAAATCAAATCAATAGGCTCAAATCTATATATCAATTCTGGAAGATACCATTCTTATGATGATGATAGAATCTATAAGTATGATGTAGATAATAGGACTCTCTCGGAGATATATACTGGTGAGGCTTTCATAGAAAGAGCTGGTGATTTTATCATTATAGTGGAAGAGAGGTATACAGAAGATTTTATGAATATCTACAGTATAAAAGATGGCTCTAATGATCTTGTTTTGCTAGATAGTGTTCCTGCTCATTCTCTTTTAAATACTTATACACAAACCAGAATTTATCCATATGGGGATAAGGCAGTCATTACTTATAATGGAGGTACGCATATCACTGATGGGACGAGAGCTGGAACCTTTAAAATTTTGGATATAAGTGTTTATCATGATGAATTTATTGTGCATGATGGGATCTTCTATTTTAATGGCATGCATTATATTCCAAAATTTGGCGAAGCAAGGACCAGATCACTTTGGAGAACAGATGGAACTGCTGATGGTACTTATATTTTTGTAGAAAATAGAAATAATAGTCCAGCTCAAGACTTTATGATATACAAAGACCACATGATGTTTTTGCAGAATAATAAAATTCATTATTTCAAAGAGACTGTCGACGAGCCACCATATTATTGGCGTCCTGATATTGAGCATTTTTTTGTTTCAGGGAGCACTTTTTTTACGATGATAGATGAGGTGCTTTGCACAGTAGGAATAGACTCATTGATAAATGGTGAAGCTGATAATATTGAGAGACCAGCCGCCATATTTCCAGAAGATGAGCAACCTTTTGATGGTCGATATGTAGAAGGGTATGGAGTCAATGGACTAGGTTTATTCTTAGATCGTTATAATAATTTGTATGCTTCTGATGGGACCATAGAGGGTACCCAAATAATATTAGAAGACGCTAGAGGTATTTCATGGGGATATGAGTACGAAGGTGCAATTTATTTTTCTCATGAAACTGAGGAAACTGGTTCAGAGCTATGGGTCACGGACGGAACCAGAACAGGCACTTTTATGGTTAAGGATGTCTATGTAGGTACTTACGATAGTTATCCAGAATCGTTTTTCGAGTTTGAGGATCAGCTGCTTTTTTTAGCCAGTAGTGCCAAGTACTCAAATAACTTCAATCCTGAAATATTTTCTCTCAATAATTTTTACAATCCTAACTTAACTGGAACGATATATAATGATATTAATTCAGATGGAATCCGTGATTCTAATGAAGTAGGTATCTCCGGTATACCTATTATGCTTTTACCTACAGGTGCAATAACCATGACTAATGATGCTGGGGACTATGGATTTGAATTAGAGAATGATGGAAATCAGTATTCTGTTAGCGTTTTAGAAGATGGCCTTTGTTGGGAATTAGAAGAAAGAAATCAGCTGGTAGAATTGTCTAGTCAATTCGGCTTAAAGCCTAAAGTCACTATAGACTTTGGAATGATCTCAATAGAACAAAATGATTATAATTTAGATGTTGACCTGACAAGCAGTCCGACCATTTGCAATGTATTAAGTAAGCACTGGATAACCTTTAAGAATAATGGATGTAAGCCCTTTACAGGTAGAGTAGAGCTTAAGCTGGACCCTCTAGACACAATTATTCATACTTCAGCAGAGTATGATACCTTACAAGGAATATTCACTTATCATTTTGAAAATGAAGACAATCTTACTCCTATTGTTAAGGTGGTTGACGTCCAAAGAGCCAACGAAAACTTTACTGGAGATACTCTTACATATAGTTACAAAACGTATGCGGATAATGGAAATAATTCAGAACAAATAGATAGTAATACGATTCGAGAATTGTTCAGGTGTGCATACGATCCTAATGACAAACAGGTTTTCCCATCAAGGCCTGAACCGTCTAACAGCAATTACACGGAATTTGATGAAGCTTTAAATTATAAGATTAGATTTCAAAACACAGGGAATGATACTGCTTATAATATCTTATTAACTGATACGCTATCTCCCTTGTTGGATTGGCAATCTCTCAGAGTAACAAGCTCCAGTCATCATAATCATATGGAGCTCAATAGAGATGGCGTACTGAAATTCTATTTTGATAATATCTTTCTACCAGATAGCACGACTAATGAGGCGGCAAGTAATGGCTTTGTCTCTTTTAAAGTCAACGCCAGCCAGCAGATATCGGATTTCGATACTGTTCTAAATACTGCCTATATCTATTTTGACCTCAATCAACCAATAGTTACAAATACTGTAAAGTCAACGTTCATAGAATTTCTCGATAAGGATCAAGATGGATTTAACTTTTACGAAGAATGTGATGATGATAACCCTGATGTAAATCCTTCTGCGACAGAAATCGTAAATAATGATATAGATGAAGATTGTGATGGTGCAGATCTAACCTCTATCCATGAGTTATCTGATGTGAAGTTTCACATATTCCCAAATCCAACAAGAGATCAGGTTTGGATTGATGTTGATGGTCAAATAAATTACCGACTTTATCTTTATGATGTAAATGGTATTGCTATACAAACCTTAGATAACCCAGTTAGGCTTGATTTAGTGGATCTTCTATCAGGTACATATTTCATAAAAATAGTAGATATGAAATCAAATAAGAGTATCTATGATACGATCCAAAAGATGTAGCAGAGCTGGTAGCATATTCCGAGGCTCAGTATTCCTTTTTTCTTACATCCAAGAAGTGAGATGAGTCTTGATTGTTTGCCAGATACGATTACTGAAGAACGACCTCTAGCTTATGAGAAGATACTGCTGGTGAGTATCTGGATGAGCGACTGAGGGAGATAGGGCTGAAGAAGTAGGGTTATTATGAAGATGTCATAAGGCTATCTCAAGATGCTTATAGTTAGTAGTGACTTCTTCCAGAAGTAGGTGTTTAATTTCTCCTGTAACAAGAGCAAAGGTTAAAATCAAATTAAGTGTAATGTAGCTTGTAAATGTCATTACAATAGCTGTTGTATAAATGCTTTCTGTGTTCATTAAACTGGTGTCACCAATACTATAGAAGAGTATTATTAGACTGGTATAGACCATAAGTCTACTTTTAAAAACATCAATGATGAGATATGATTTTTTCAGGTCTTTGAATTGTTTGAATAGAAAGAAATAGGAAAATGCCTGCACAATTATAGCAGTTCCAAAACCGAAATAATTTGCAGCTATCCAACCTGAAGTGATACTATAGTAGGTTGCAAAGAAAATAGTTAGAGTTAATAATATTCTGGGAAGTGTAAAGTAACCAAGTAGTAGTTTAAGTATTCTTCTGTTCCAATATTTCGATAGTGCCTTTTCTTTTTCAGTTACAAATCTTGAAAAATATCTGGTAGGAAAATTATTGTAAGCATTTTTAAGAGCTTGGTCAAATTCTAGTTGAGGACTCTCTGCTAGTTGAGCTTCGATATCTGAGGCAAGATGATCGACTATTTCAAATCTCACGTCCTCATACTTAACAAATCTCTTTTTGGTAAAAGCAGTAAGGTGCTGTATTTGCTCTGTGCTAAGCTGTTCTACTTGTTTCATGGCTATGCTGTTTTAGGGTTGAGTATAAGCTGTAAAGAAGCAAGGAATTGCTCCATTTCATTTAATAACTTGGCGACTTCCGTCTTTCCTTTTTTTGTCAAAGAGTAGTACTTTCTATATCTGTTTCCGATGCTTCTTGTTTCGACACTTAAGGTTCCTTTGGCTTCCATTTTATGGAGAGCAGGGTATAGAGCACCTTGAGTTAGTTTAATACCTCCTGTCGTCTGCTCTTCGACCAGCTGTGTAATTTCGTAACCATATAATTCCTGATGCTCGGATAAAAGCTTCAGAATAATGGTCTCCAGGCTACCTCTTAATAGTTTTGAACTCATATACATAAGGTTCTTAGGTATAAATATAGAAGATATTTTTAATTATCGCAATTCTTGGTTAATCAAAGCTCGTGAGATTGCTTATCTCATTCTAAATTTAAATACTCTTCTATGGTGTTGCATTCAAAGTGGAAGCCTGACTTGAGTAGTCTGGCCGGTATTACATTTCGACTTTTTAGAAGTAATTCTGTTTCAGTTCTCATCAAAATAGCGCCAAGCTCAAGGAGAAATTTTGGTTGGTAGAAGTAAAACATTGGCCTGAGCTGTTCTCTGATTTTTTCCATAAAATATTTGTTGGTAACTGGTTCAGGAGCGGTGATATTTATAGGCCCTTCTAGATGCTTGTTATGTAGAATGTATTCTATCGCTCTACAGAAGTCTCTTTCTGAAATCCAGCTGACCATTTGTGTCCCATTCCCTTGCTTCCCTCCTAAGCCCAGCTTGGTTATCATTTTCAGTTTAGGAAAAGCACCGCCATTCTCTCCCAGCACAATACTTGTGCGCAAAGCCACTTTTCGCACCTGTTCTATTTCTTGCTTAAAAAAACATGCCTCCCATTGTTTAACCACATTCATAGAAAAGTCATCTCCGATTATGCCGGTGCGCTCATCCATCAGTTGCTGCTCTGCATGCACATAGATAGTAGCGCTGCTGGCATTAAGAAATATTTTTGGCTTAGCTGTACATAGTTCTATGGCTGCATCTAGAACTGCGGTAGGTATCAGTCTAGAATC
>CALLAE010000150.1 GCA_938002665.1 uncultured Saprospiraceae bacterium
TTTGCTCTACAATGTATGAGCACCCTGGCGATAGTCAGAAAAGAAACGGGGCAGTGGAAGTTTGCTCTATGGCAGTTTGTAGCCTTTCTTATTATGGCTTATGTTTTTGCGTTGCTTGCCTATCAGCTACTGAAGTAGGGCAGTAAAATTCCACCGAGGGGCATCATGCATTGAAGCGCGAAGCTGCTCTAAAGTAAAATACTTTCACTCTGCCTCGCGCACTACCTTTTGTTTGAATAATGATTGTAAGATTATTTATCTCCTATTTCTTGTCTTAAAATAGCTAGGCTTCTACTTATAACTAGAAGGCGGTCTAAAGGGCCTCACTTCTACTTTAGAAGGTAGCGTTCTTGCTGGCATCTTTAGCAAATCCAGCACCATCTGCCCGATATCTTCTGGCTGTATCTTCCAGGCGTCTTTCTTTTTACTAGGCTTATGATCATTAAAGTAAGTAGAGACAGAGCCAGGCATGATAGTAGAACACTTGATATCATAGGGTCTAAGGTCCATCATCATCGCTTGGGTAAAACCTACTAAACCAAACTTACTGGCATTATAAGCAGTCCCACGAGCAAAGAAATTAGTTCCAGCTAGACTAGCAATAGTGATGATATATCCTTTGGTCTTTTTTAGAGAGGCTATGCTCGCTTTACAAGAATTGAATACTCCTGTGAGATTGACATCTATGACTTCATTCCATTGCTTACTGGTCAGATCTTCTATACTATGAAAATGACCGACGCCAGCATTAGCAATTAGCACATCCAATTTTTTCCATTCCTTTTTCAACATAGAAACTGCCGCTTTCTGATCTTTGAGTTCTGTCACATTACCAGCATGTCCTAGGATATTATCTTTATATTTTCTGGAGAGCTTTTTTACTACTTCAGTGACGGTGCTTTTCTTACGGCCAGTTATCATCACTTTCATTCCTTGATCTAGCATGGCGACTGCGATGCCTAGACCTATTCCTTTCGTTCCACCTGTGACTAAGGCTGTTTTTCCTTCTAGTTGCATTATTGATATTTTAGTTGATAGCAAAGATAGGATAATTGTATGGCTAAAAATTAAATGCGAACAGAATGCAACGTTGAGTTTTTTCTCTGCTTCACTTCGTTACGATCGAATAGACAAAGAGGTTAAAAAAGAGGCGCAACAAGCATGCAGGGAATCCTAATTATAAGCACTCTTATCTATATTCCTACCACTTGTTCCTTTGAACCTCTTCCAGAAACTCTCTCGCTCTTTTATAGACTGAAAATTTTCCACCTCTAGTTCATCGAACTCTAAGATGGGATCCACAAGGGTATCTGCAAAGACAGAAAGAGAATCAAAAACTATGGGAATAATTCCCACCTCTCCATCTATTTTTCTTTTGGAAAAATTACGCAGCATTTTCGCTTGAAAAGGGTCGGTCGCTAATGCTACAGTCTCAAATCCTAACTTCATTGCATTTTTGTAGCCATAATAAATATTTTCAGTGCTATGCTCCGCCTTTGGTTCTGTAAAAATATCATCAGGAGCTATGCCGAGTGCTGCTCCATACTTAGCCATCACTTCTGCTTCGACATAAGGAGTATAAACAGCTGATCCAGAAAACATAACATTTTTAGCGATACCTTTTCTATACAAGTAGACTGCCCACAGTACCCTTCCTTTCATAGTCCTACTCCACTTATTATTTTCCAGCGGCACGCCAGGTACTATGATAACATCGTAGCTTGTCTGAGCGGCATCACTATAGAGCTTAGTAGCCGTTTTGTTAGTGAAACTACAGGAACTCATCAGCATGAGTGACAAGAATAAGAGTGAGTATATTGTAGAGGTGGTGTACATAGAGTTAGAGCTTATCATACTATCAAATTAGTAACGCAGTCCCTCTTATAAGGTTCTAGGCAAACCTAATTAGAAATACCTATTTTTGAAAATTGATTATAATTATACTAGACCTAGCCTATGAGATTTTTACTATTTGTTGCTTTCCTTTTACTAAATCTAACCGTTGACTGCCAGAAACAATGGACGATTATGAATCCTATGCCTGATGAAGCTGTAGGAAGGCACCACCCTGTGACATTTAGTTACGATGGCTATGGCTATGTGATGGGCGGGAGTGATGCAGATGGTGATCTCAAGGACATGTACAAATATGACCCCCAAGAAGATAGCTGGACGACCTTAGATGATTTTCCTGGAGAAGCAAGAGGGTACTCCATAGGTGGAGTGGCTGGAGGCAAAGCTTATGTGGGTTTTGGAAGAAGCCAGCAGCCTGGAGAGCCGCTAGAATTTTATGATGACTTATGGGAGTTTGATCCCGCTACGGAAAACTGGAAGAGACTTGCAGCTTGTCCTTGTGATGGGCGCGGTCATCCCGCTTTCATCACGACGGATACTAAAATATTTGTTGGTCTAGGTAATAGCCTACTTGGTAATTACAAGGACTGGTGGGAATATGATATTGCCAGTGACAGTTGGTCGCAGAAACCAGATTTCCCTAATGCTAGACGGCACCATCCCTATTTCTTTGAGATAGATGGGTTGGTGTATGTGGCTTTTGGACATGGAGACATTATATATAATGACTTACATGTCTATGATCCAGCAACTGAGGAATGGACTTTCCTTGGATTTCTTCCCGGAGAAGCAAGAGTAGCTGGAACCCAGTTTGCCTATAACGGCAAGGGCTATGTACTCAGTGGAGATGGTGATACCCATACGAACCTACCTCAAGGAGAACTATGGGAATATGACCCTATAACTAATGAATGGGAACAGCTTACTTCTCACCCAGGACCAGGACGTTGGGCACCAGGCAGTTTCTTGATAGATGATACTATATACTTTACGGGTGGAGATTACATTATTCTATATCAAGACCTATTGGCTTTTGATCTTTCCGAAGATGAGGTATCTACTGCTGATACAGAAAGCACAGCCTTCACTGCTTATCCCAATCCGAGTACTGGCATAGTCCAGATCGAGTATGAAGGTATAATCAATGAAATAAAGGTCTACAAAATGGATGGACAGTTAGTAACTACTGTCACCCAAGTAATTAATAACAAAATAGATCTCTCGCACTTGGAGGCAGCAAACTATCTGCTAAGTATAACGTCAAGTGGAAAAGAGGAATTGCGAAAAGTTATTCAACTACTGTGACTAAAACTAATTTAATCATTTCCTAAGGATACATTTCTAAGTTTCAGAAGTACGTCGATGTTTGCTCATAGAAAAGGGATCATTTTAGTGATGAGAAAGCAAATACAATGATCAAAGACAAAGAAACCATCGAGAATTATTACCGAGCCCTCGTAGCAAAGGATGTGTCTTTCCTAAATACATACTTTGCAGCCGTTAAAACTACAGGCATCTATTGCTTGAGTAGTTGCTATGCAAGAAAGCCAAAATTTGAAAATGTAGATTTCTATAATTCTATTACAGAAGTAGAAGAGGCTGGCTTTAGAGCATGCAAGCTATGTAAGCCCAGCCAAGAATGAATTTAAAAGTCATTGGAAATAACAAACTAAAAATCAGTTGAGTTAAAACTAAGATTACAATGTCTGAGAAGGAGCTGTTCATGAATAGATTGTTCGAATATAAAAACGAGCAAACTGGTGAAAAAATAAAATATTTTCCAAAATACAACAGAAGCATTCTGGAGGACTGTCGAGGAATTTACGAATCTTGTTTTATTCTCTTTCAGCCATTTTTCGGAATTTCTGAGGAAAAATATGTGATGAATTTCAAAACAGAAATTAAAGACAGATTTCCTCCTATTCGTGACTTTACTTTTCCATCCGACTACGATGATGAATTATTAAAATACCGTTATTCGTATAATGATAATTACCCGAAAGATGATGAAATTCTTCTAGCTAGCAATTCCTTAGAATGGCAAGAAATAGCGAAGCTTTCAAAAGTATTCAAAGACCCGAGAGACATACAGCAGGCTATAGTAACATCCATTGGCGCCTACCGACCCGCATTCCAAAAGCCTCATTTGGCAAAGGAGTTACATCTGATGTCATGGAAGCATAATTTTTGGTTTCCGAAAGAAAATTGCATTAGCCCATTGCTGAGAAGTAAATTTTATAACGTACTTAGACATCTAGGAATTGATAAAGTATCCCAGTTTTATGGAAGTCCTACACCTGAACTCAACCTTAACAAGATGAATGCTCATGAGTTCTCAGAAAAATTAGTCTCCCCGCATTTTTATACTCAAGACAAAGAAATCGTATTAGGGACAGCACGTGAGAAATTTTATTCTATTATCTACACCAAGAAAGCTGAAACTATGTCTAGTATTCTAGACAACTTTGACTTAGAAGGAATTCTTTGTACAGAGGATACACAACTTCCTTGGGATCTGAGCCAAGATGAATATGCTACTCTGATTGGAAAAGAAAGAAAATTCTGAAATAGAATCAAACCCATTCAATTAAACCGTCTCATAATTCTAGCGCTGGCAGAGGATTATGAAAATTGCAACTTGTATAAGACGAATTATAATGCTCATTAAAGTTCGTCGATGCTTGCGGCACAGGACTTGGATAATTATAGTGATGTGAATAGCATATACGATGATCAAAGACAAAGAAACCATCGAGACCTATTACCGAGCCCTTGTAGCAAAGGATGTGTCTTATTTGAAGAAATACTATGTAGCTGTCAAAACTGTAGGCATCTATTGCTTGAGTACCTGCTAAGCACGGAAGCCAAGATTTGAAAATGTGGAAGTTTATTAAGATAACCAAAGTGCGCAAAAGGCTGGGTACAGGGCCTGCAAGCTTTGTAAGCCAGATACAGTTTTACATGCCAAAAAGAATGGCCATCAGGTCGACATAAAAAAATGCGCCTAATCTACCTTTACGAAAGACTCAGGTGACCCTCCTTCCACAATAAAAATGTAGCTCCCTGCTACTAAGTCTTCCAGATTAACTGCTGTTCTTATACCTGACAATACGCCACTCTTTACAAGTGCGCCAGCTGCATTCAATATTTGATATTCCAATGGAACATCTTTATATACAACAACATTCAAAACCCCACTAGCAGGGTTAGGAAAAATACTGAATGCTTCTTGCTGCTTAATTTCCATCGTCGGAGAAAGATCTTCCTTTACTTGATTAAGTTTGTCATAAGCAACTTGTTCTTCAGCAGTTAGATTAGGTAGCAGATCTTCTTTCTCGTAAGGATCTTCTATCAGATTGTAAAACTCTGGTGCTTCACCAGACTTGCTGATATACTTATAGGTAACATCCCTAGAAGCCCAAGAAATTGAATCTAGCGAAGTTGCAGACTCCGTATACATACAATCGCGCTGGCCTTCACCTTCACCACCTAGCAAATGGTTAAAACTTTTACTATCCTTATAGGTAGAACTTAGGCTTCCGATTACCGCAAGATTAAATATCGTAGAAAACAAATCTGAAAACTGAACCAGCGCTGCTTCATTTTCATTCTGTCTCTCTACCCCGGCTCCTGCTACTACCATAGGCACATGCACCCCACCTTGATAAAGCGAACCCTTGCCCTGATTCCTACTATAAGGCTGCTGTACCACACCACGAGCAGTACCATTATCGCCTACAACTACTATAACAGTGTTATCTATTTCATCATCAGGAATACTGGCTATCACTCTACCCATCTCTGTATCCACACTTTCTATCATCGCCAGATAGTAGGGCTGAGGATCTGTATCTATAGCATCCTGAGATGGATCTAAGTTATCATAACTATGCAGGTCCAAAGGAGGCAAATGTAGAGGCGTATGTGGCGCATTATAAGCCAGCCAGCAAAACCACAGCTGGTCTTGTTCTCTTATCCACTCAATTGCAAGATCTGAAAACTTCGTCGTGATATAGTCAGTTGTTGTCTCTGCAACACCATTCTCCACTAGTTCATATCGATTATAATCACCTACACCTCCGCTCATAATACCAGCAAAATGTCCTATGCCCAATTCATTAGGGTAAGCCAGATTTGTATTCTGACCACCACCGCCACCCAGATGCCACTTCCCTATCAAACTGGTAGCATAAGCATTGAATGTATTTGTCCTAATATGCTCATGTAAAGTCAACTCATCCATCCCGAGAGTAGCAAGACTCTGAGCATTGAGCACCTCTGTTCTAAAACCGTGCTTCCCAGTCAAGATATTAGCTCGGCTAGGAGCACAGACAGGATTAGACCAGACATTGTCGAAAGTCAGGCCCCTATCCATCAAGGCTTCGAGATTGGGCATTTTTGCTTTCGTCGCTGACAAAGGATTGTAGCGAGGGATTTCTGCTACGCCAATATCATCCAGGATTACAAGTAAAATATTGGGTTGTTGCTGTGCCTGAAGTTCAACAACACCTAAGAGGATAAGGAAACAAATAAGTTTAGTCATTGAGGTCTTGTACATAATGGTTCTATTCCAGGTAAAGTAAAATATGAAACACCTGCTGAGAAGGCAAAACTAAGATTCACAGAATATATTGAATAAAACACATTCAATTAAACCGTCTCATAATTCCTAGCGTTGGCATAGGATTACGAAAATTGTACCCTGTATAAGAAGAATTATACTGCTCATTGAAGTCTTGCACAAAACGATCTGTCGACCTTTTGTACCAAAAGTAATTGAGACCAAAGTGAAAGCTGATGTTAGGAAATCTACTTATAGGATTCCAATAAAGACCTAAGCCAGTGGACAGGCCGTAGAATCTTCTTTGCTCTCTGATTCCCGCACTATTCTCGAGTTCTCCAATCCCAAAATTGCCGTAAGTCAGGCTTACAAACGGAGATAGTTTTTTAATGAAAAATTTCGGAAAATGAACTTGAGATCCAGCATAGAAACCATTCATCCCATACCCACTCACTAAGCGCACCCTATCTGAAAACGTATATTCTCCCTTTATACCCAGAAGACTATAATCTCTGCCTAGTCCTACACCAAAACTAAACTTCTCCATTAGTTGTTCCTCAGTAGTATCTTGCCCATGCAACTCAGGAGAGAAAGAAGTCATCAAAATCACGATGACGCAACCCAGCCAAAACTTTACTTTATAACCCATCGCTATGATTTCTTTTCAGTAAATAATTTTTTCGTCGCTTATTCAAATTCTTTGGCAAAACTAAATCTACCGATAGGCCTACTCTAAAATAGTAAGGGCGGAATTTATCAGGAAGAGAAAAATCGTTATTCGCAGGTCTAATATCTACTTTATCTATCGGAATCACACTTTGAGCAAAATTCGCTTTAGCCCAGAAATTCTTAAACACTTTAAACTGAATTCCTAAAGACGCCTCCAGACTAAAATCGGACAGGTAATCATTACCTGATCTATTTTCCCCATCTACTCTTCTTTGACAAACCCTTATATCTTCTGTGGTAAGTTCCTCATCAGTTCTGATAACAAATTCTTGATGTAATTGGTCATTCGTTATGGGCATACCAAAATTTAGATTGGCCTCTAAATTCAAATTATTTTCAAAGAGAGCATAAGCAACACCTATAGGCAGCTGCGCAATATAGATCTCATTCTTAGTTCCTTTTACTAAATCATAATCTTCATATACCGAGAAGGTTTCACAAGGTCTGTAATTCGGATTAGATACAGAAGAACCGCCCCCAGCTATGGTATCTTTACTTAATTGTTCATAATCTAAGATAACATAATTTGTATCTGTTCTGAAAAAATGAATGGACAAACCCAGCCCAACAGAGACAGTAAATTTTTCACTAAGAGGGATATTATATCTAAGAGCTGCTCTCGGTCCGGAGAGCTTTTGTTGAGAATTTTGAGTAAGCAAAGTATATCTGCTTTGAGTTACTATGGTAAAAGTATCCACTCCTTCTACTATCGTTCTTCTACCTTGACCTTCGATATCCTCATATTCATTCTGAAAAACATCCCTAAGATTGCTCAGTTCCAGTTCCCCAGAAAACCATTGCCCATACATGGCTACCTGAAATAAAAAAACGAGTATTAAAGTAAAGTTAGTTTTCATAGTTGTATTCCTAAATCCAAATAATGACAAATTAAATTACCTCCACTCCTTCCACTGATTTATCAATCCATTAGTAGAGGCATCATGAGTGGCCACCTTTTCCTCATCTGCCAGCTCAGGTAATATCTTCCGCGCTAGCTGCTTCCCTAGCTCTACCCCCCACTGATCAAAACTGAAAACATTCCAGATATAACCCTGCACGAAAATTTTATGTTCATACAAGGCAATAAGTTGTCCTAACGTATACGGGGTCAGCTTTTTTAGCAAAATAGAATTTGTAGGGCGGTTACCTGGAAACACTTTGAAGGGCACTACTTTATCATAGTCCTTTTTCTTTGCGCCTTGGGCTTTGAATTCTGCGACCACTTCGGCTTTTGTCTTCCCATTCATTAGCGCTTCAGTCTGTGCAAAGAAATTAGATAACAATTTCTGGTGATGATCTCCCACAGGATTATGTGTCTGCGCAGTCGCTATAAAATCACAAGGGATAAGTTTGGTCCCCTGATGGATAAGCTGATAAAATGCATGCTGCCCATTAGTCCCTGGCTCACCCCATACTATGGGACCCGTCTGATAGTTAATCGGCTTACCTGCTCTGTCTACTGACTTGCCATTGCTCTCCATATTCCCTTGCTGAAAGTAAGCAGCAAAACGATGGAGATACTGGTCATAAGGTAAGATAGCTTCCGACTCAGCTCCTAGAAAATTATTATACCAGATGCCTATCAGCGCTAGGATGACAGGGATGTTTTTCTCTAGCTTAGTCTTTCGAAAATGGGTATCCATATCTCCCATACCCGCCAGCAACTGCTCAAAGTTATCATAACCCACAGTCAGTGCAATGGACATACCTATCGCACTAGACAAAGAGTAGCGCCCTCCTACCCAATTCCAAAACCCAAACATATTCTTAGGGTCTATCCCAAAAGCCTTCACCCCCTCCACATTAGTGGACAAGGCAATAAAGTGTTTCTTGATATCTTTTGGGTTACTACCTTTTTTTAGAAACCAAGACTTAGCCGTCTCAGCATTGGTCATTGTTTCCTGAGTAGTGAAGGTCTTTGAGGCAATAATAAATAGCGTCTTAGCGGGCTTTACTTTTTTCAGGACTTCCGTAATATGACTGCCATCTACATTAGAGACAAAGTAAGTCGTGATGCCTTTTTTGGTGTAGGGCTTTAGTGCTTCTGTAACCATTACAGGGCCTAAGTCTGAACCACCTATACCTATATTGACTATGTACTTGAGAGGCTTAGAAGTAAAGCCCTTCACCTTGCCAGCATGGAAGCGCTTACAGAAGGCTTTCATTTGCTTTTGTACAGCGCGGATTTTGGGGATAATGTTTTCGCCATCTACTTTGAGAGGTGTATCAGTCTGTTGTCTGAGAGCAGTGTGCAGTACGGCTCTATTCTCAGTTTCATTGATTATCTTCCCCTTAAACATCGCCGTTACGCCTTGCTTGAGCTTTAGTTCTTTAGCCAGATCGAAAAGCAACTTCATAGTCTTGTCGTCTATCCTATTCTTAGAATAATCGACCAGGATATCCTGATAACACAGTGAGTACTTTTTAAAGCGATTTTTATCTTGTTCAAACAAGGTCTTTATCTCTTGCGCTTCAGTAGCTATTGCTCTTTTTTGTAAGCGCTTCCAAGACTGCGTTTTTGTCGGATTTTTTCGTTCTAACATGCCGCGAAGATATTAATGATTTTAACAATATAATCTTTGAGTATAGGGTAAACTGACAGATATGTTGCGAGCATAAGATTAGCTTTCACACATAACATCTAAGCTAATTCGTTAGCATACTCACAACTCAAAACTAAACATCTGCACTTATTATAGATATAATGACTAAAAAGCTGATTCAAACTTTTTTTGAGAATATATCACAATCTAAGCTCTCAAAACGTATATAATTTAAATATAATATGTATACATTCGCGGCATTAATAATAGAACGCTATTAGAATTATGATTCCAACAGAAGAACTTAACCGACTGCTCACCCAAGCAACCACTGAAATAGAGATTTTCATGAAGCAAAAAATGAGTTATGATAACCACTCAGATCTTGCTGAGCTCTTCTTTAATAGAGCTGACATTCATCTAGCAATGAAAAATTATAAGGCAGCAATGACAGACTACGAGACTTGCCTTGATTACGATGCTTACTTTTATGAAGCTGTTACTAGAATGGATAAAATTATGGAAGTGATGCTGCCCTTAGCCATGAAGAATTAACACCATTATCTGCGCAGCGCTGAATAACTTTTCGAAATTACCCTGTGCATAGATTTTAATTCTCGTTTTTCATAGCTATCCATAGCAGCTATTTCAGTGAGTAGTTTATCCAATAAGTAAATTGCTTTTTCTTGCTCATCTATTTGAACATAATAAGTGGCAAACTCATGTCTTTGCTCATAATTCATAAACTGCAAATTCATTTCCTCAAAACAAGCCTCCGCTTCGTCATTTCTTCCGAGATGATAGTAAGACCAAGCCAGCGCTATTTTTTCCTTAGAATTCCCAAATATTTTTTCATTCCTTATAAGTTTTCCATACTTGACTGCTTTAGAGTAAGCTTCACTTAAGTATGCTGTTCTGACCAATTCTGCTATGATATCAGGATCTTCTGCATGGATCCCATCAAGGCAGGACTCATACAACTCCATCGCCCTGTCGTAATTACCTACTGCCCGGTGTTCTGCGGCTAACTCTATTTTATTAGTGACCGTTTCTGAAAATGCCAGTTGCTTTTCCAGCTTGTCTATTTTGTAATTAGTGACAAAAGAACTTTTCAAGGTCTCCGCAAGATTTTCAACATTTCTGTGGCTGTAAAAAGTACTGTACAAATAAAACAAACTGCCAATGAAGGGTAAGAATAAAATAATGAAATACCATTTCTGATCGCTACCCTTAGAGTAGGCATGATAAAGGCAAAACATCTGAAGTATAAATATCGGAGAGTAAAATCGAACCATACTAGCTACTTAACAACTACAAGATAAATAAATAGCTCGTCTGATTGTAATATAGTTTTACAGATCTTAAAAGAGGCTATAGCGCGCCAGCTTTCCCCCTTGGGAAGAGGTCAGGTGGAGGATACCAATCTCAAGTGAAATAAATATTGGGCTTGCTCGGAACGAAAGATTCCACCCCCTTGCCCCGCCAGCGGGAGAAATAAAAATTTTAAAAGAAGCCATAGAGCGCCAGCTTTCCTCCTCTGTAGGAGGTCAGGTGGAGGAATACCAATCCACATAAAAAAATAACAATTTCCAGATTCGGAAATAGTGTTAGATGACAGTCATAAGCGTTCTCAAAAAGCGATACTCGCCCCTAGATATTTATCATACTCCACACCTAGAGAAGAAAAATACTGCTCGCCGAAATGCTCTCGGAAAGAAGCCAAACCCTTGTCCGTAAAATGTGGTAAGAGGAGACTCCACATTATCTTATCCCAGGCCACGTCGTTGTCATCACTGAACTGCTGGGAGATCAGCCAGAAATAAGAGATCAGCCAGTAACTCCTAGATATATTATGATAGACACCTGGCAGGGGCTCCTTTTTCATATTGCCCATCTGTATAGAGATATTAATCATAGACATCTGGGTCTGTATATTATTATCGCGTAAGGCCTTAATGAGTGCCTTCACTTGTGGCATAGCGAGCACCGCTTTGTCAAAGAAGATAAATGCATACTCTTTCTGAAGGCTATGAAATTCTACAGTCGCCTGCTGTAGACTTTTCCATGAAGGAATCTGCACTGAAGAGCGGAGTGATTGCTCATGAGCAACCTGTAGCTCTTCCAGATGTACCTCTAGTAACAGATCCTTCTCTTTGAAATGATAAGTCAAGTTACCTCGACTGATTCCCATAGTCTGAGCAATCTGATAAAGAGAAGATGCTCCATAACCATGCTGATTAAAGAATTTTCTACTTTCGCTTATGATTTTCGCTCTGGTATTCAAGTCTAGAATTTTGGTAAATGGTACCTGTCTAAGATTAGTCAATATTAACTAATTTTTGTACAATTTTGTAAAATCATTCTTTATTACTCCTTATATTGCAACACTTAAGGCATAATGGATAAGTACAAACTAAACATAGAGGGCCAATCCTTTGAACTGACAGCTGCAGAGGTCCATAAATTGGATGTCAGTAAAAGCGACGAGACTTACCATGCAATCTCCGAAGGTCAGACTTATAAAGCTAGATTGATTTCAATATCAGGAAAGCACGTCTCCTTAGAAGTTAACAATAACATATACGAGCTACAGATATCTGACCCTACAGATCAGCTCGTAGAAAACATGGGCCTCAATGCTATTCCCGAAATATTAATGAATGATGTCAAGGCACCTATGCCAGGACTTATACTAGATATTATGGTAGAGGCTGGCCAGGAAGTGGCGGCAGGTGACCCACTGCTAGTCTTAGAAGCCATGAAGATGGAAAATGTCATCAAAGCTGTAGGAAGTGGTACTGTTAAAGAAGTTCTACTCAACTCTGGCACCACAGTAGAAAAGAATCAAGTCATCATAGAAATGGTCTAACCCAACTAAAACTCAAATTGAAAACCATATCCAAAATATTAGTTGCCAATAGAGGGGAAATTGCTCTCAGAGTAATGCGTACGGCTCGTAAGATGGGAATAAGCACAGTAGCCGTTTTTTCTGAGGCAGATAGATCTGCGCCACACGTCCTATTTGCTGACCAAGCTGTCTGTGTCGGACCACCCCACTCTTCGGAGTCTTATCTCGTAATGGATAATATTCTCAAAGCAGCGAAAGAAACTGGTGCAGATGCCATCCACCCTGGTTATGGCTTTCTGAGTGAGAACGCTGTGTTTGCCAAAAAGGTCAAAGATGCTGGCCTTATATTCATAGGACCAGGCATCCATGCTATTACGGTCATGGGTAGCAAGCTAGCTGCTAAGGATGCCGTCAAAGATTATAATATCCCAATGGTGCCCGGCACAGACGAAGCCATAACAGATGTTCCTGCTGCCAAGAAACTAGCTGAGGGTATCGGTTATCCCATCCTTGTCAAAGCTTCTGCTGGAGGTGGTGGTAAAGGCATGAGGATAGTAGCAGATCCTGAAGAATTCATAGAGCAAATGGAAAGGGCCATCAGCGAAGCAGAATCCTCTTTTGGTGATGGTTCTGTCTTTATAGAAAAGTATGTCACTTCTCCAAGACACATAGAAATCCAAGTCCTCGCAGATCAGCATGGCAATACCGTTCATCTTTTTGAAAGAGAATGCAGTATCCAAAGACGGCACCAAAAGGTGGTAGAAGAAGCTCCTTCCGCTGTACTGACTCCAGAGCTAAGAGCAGAGATGGGTGCTGCTGCGGTAAGGGTGGCACAAGCCTGTCAGTACGAGGGCGCTGGTACTGTAGAGTTTTTACTAGAGGATAACAAGAACTTCTACTTCCTAGAAATGAATACCCGACTACAGGTAGAACATCCAGTAACAGAAATGATAACTGGCATCGACTTAGTAGAGCAACAAATAAGAGTAGCCAGAGGAGAAAAGCTGGCCTTCGCACAAGACGACCTCAGTATCACTGGCCATGCGATGGAGCTCAGAATCTACGCTGAGGATTCTATGGATAATTTTTTACCTAGCGTAGGCACCTTGGAAGTCTACAAGAGACCTACCGGTGAAGGTGTGAGGGTGGATGATGGTTTTGAAGAGGGCATGGAAATACCTATCTACTATGATCCGATGATCGCTAAACTCATCACATACGGTGTCAGTAGAATAGATGCTATCAATAAAATGAAAAAGGCTATTGCTGACTATAAGATAAAAGGTATCGAAACAACTCTTCCCTTTGGAAAATTTGTGTTTAATCACCAGACTTTCATAGACGGAAATATAGATACCCATTTTGTCAAAAAGCATTTCACCAAAGAAGCAATTGCAAATAATAACAAAGAGGAAAAGAAGATTGCTGCAACAATTGCACTTAAAATATTCTTAGAAGAACAAGAAAAACTTAAAGTAGCTAAGAACGAATCAAGTGAGTGGTATGGCTCGCGGATTTCTCACTAACTACGCAAAATAATTATTTGAAAAATCTGAAGTCCACTAACAAGGACAGAAACTTAATAACTTATAAAGATGAAACTATTAGTCTGTATCAGTAAGACCCCAGAAACGACAGCTAAAATTGCATTCAAAGATGGCAACACCACCTTTGATGAAAATGGTGTACAGTATATTATGAATCCTTATGATGAGTGGTATGCACTAGTCAGAGCAGTAGAACTCAAAGAAGCACATGGAGGAACAGTTACTGTTATCAATGTAGGGCCTGCCTCTAATGATGTGGTCATCAGAAAAGCACTAGCGATAGGAGCTGATGATGCTATCAGAGTAGATGCAGATCCTAATAGTTCTATGTTCGTAGCCAAGCAAATCGCTGAGCAAGCCAAAGACTATGATCTTATTCTACTAGGAAAAGAGACGATAGATTATAATGGATCAGAGGTCGGTGCTATGGTAGCAGAATACTTAGACCTACCTTATGTATCCTATGGCACTAACTTGGACATCGCAGATGGGAAAGCAACTATCACTAGAGATATAGAAGGGGGTGCAGAATCATCGCAGATCGCTCTACCCTTAGTAGTCAGCGCTGCCAAAGGCATGGCCGAGCAAAAAATTCCAAACATGAGAGGTATCATGATTGCTAAGAGAAAACCACTAAATGTCGTCGCTCCAGTAGCAGCAGAAGACCTTGCAGTAGTGGCAAGCTACACTGTGCCAGAAGGTAGGACTTCTTGCAAAATGATAGATCCTGACAACATGGACGAACTGGTAAGACTACTTCAAGAAGAAGCAAAAGTCCTCTAGGCTCTATTCCGAAACAAATTTTGAATCACTTTAATCAAGATAAAAAATGGTACTAGTATATACAGAAGCCCACAATGGTCAGTTTAAAAAAGCAGCTCTAGAAGCAGTGACCTATGGCAATAAAACCGCTCAAGTAATGGGCACTAAATGCGTCGCACTAGTTATAGGCGAAGCCACCAACCCCGCTGAGCTCGGCAAATACGGTGCTGCAGAAGTCATGACGGTCAACTCTGGCAACTTAGCGCACTTTGATTCTCAGACTTATGGCCATGCTATCTCTGCTGTCGCTCAGCAAGCAGGTGCTAAGGTGGTCATCCTCCCTCATAGCTCTACAGGAAAATCTCTAGCAGGACGTGTCGCAGTTAAGTTGAATGCTGGCTGTGTCTCTGGAGCCAATGCCATCCATACTATGGACGGTGGCGTTTTCAAAGTAAAGAAAAATGTATTCTCAGGAAAAGCTGTTGCAGAATATCAGCTCAACTCTGACATCAAAGTGCTCACACTTTCTGGCAATTCGCTCAAAGCGGAAGATGGAGGCGCAGACGCTACTGTGACCGCTATGGACCTAGAGGTACCTGCAAGTAGAGTGACTATACTAGGCGTAGACAAACAACAAGGCGATCTTGCTCCACTGCCAGAAGCAGAACTCGTTGTCTCTGCAGGAAGAGGTATGAAAGGTCCAGAAAACTGGGGCATCATAGAAGACCTCGCTAAGGTAATAGGTGCGACGACAGCTTGCTCACGACCAGTAGCAGATACGGGATGGAGACCACACCATGAGCATGTAGGACAGACAGGTGTTGCGATCAAGCCTAACCTCTATATCGCGGCTGGCATCTCAGGTGCTATACAACATCTTGCTGGAGTCAATAGTAGTAAGTGCATCGTTGTAATCAACAAAGACCCAGAAGCACCATTCTTTAAGGCGGCAGATTATGGCGTCTGTGCAGACCTGTTCGATGTGGTACCTAAACTAACAGAAGCTATCAAAAAAGCTAAGGCATAAAACCGGTTCCTGTGCAAGACAAAAAAGACCTACTCAACGAAAAAATAGCGCTAGCCAAACTAGGAGGTGGAGCAAAGCGGATAGAGAAGCAACATGCCAAAGGTAAGTTGACCGCTAGAGAACGTATCCATTTACTGATGGATGATGGTTCATTCGATGAGATAGGTGTACTTGTCACACATAGGACTAAGGACTTCGGTATGGAAGATCAGATCTTCTACGGCGATGGAGTTGTGACAGGACATGGAACGATAGATGGGAGACCCGTCTATGTTTTTGCGCAAGACTTTACGGTCTTTGGAGGTTCGCTTTCAGAGACACATGCAGAGAAAATCTGCAAGATCATGGACCTAGCGATGAAGACAGGACTCCCTCTTATAGGTCTCAATGATAGTGGTGGAGCACGTATACAAGAAGGCGTCAGATCTCTAGGAGGCTACGCTGATATCTTTTATAGAAATGTAATGGCCTCTGGTGTTATTCCGCAGATCTCTGCCATCATGGGCCCATGTGCAGGTGGTGCAGTATACTCTCCTGCCATGACGGACTTCACTATTATGGTAGAGAACTCCAGTTACATGTTTGTCACTGGACCAAATGTCGTCAAGACTGTAACCAATGAAGAAGTCACTTCAGAAGAGCTAGGAGGTGCCAGTGCCCATTCTACTAAATCTGGGGTCACACATCTCACTGCTAGAAATGACCTGGACTGTATCCTACAAGTCAAAAAACTACTGAGTTATCTTCCACAAAACTGTGAGGAGAAGCCTAAAAGCCTACCCTACGAAACAAAGGAAGAGTACAGAGATGAACTCGAAAATATAATTCCTGATGTAGCAACCAAGCCCTACGACATCAAGCAAGTGATCACAGGCATTGCAGATGAAGATTCTTTCTATGAGATCCATAAGGACTACGCTGAGAATATCGTTGTTGGCTTTGCGCGACTGGCAGGAAAAAGTATCGGTATCGTCGCTAATCAGCCGATGAGCTTGGCAGGCTGTCTAGATGTTAACTCTTCTAAGAAGGCTGCTCGTTTTACCAGGACTTGTGATTGTTTTAATGTACCTCTACTAGTTCTTGTAGATGTACCTGGCTTTCTCCCTGGAACTGATCAAGAATGGAATGCGATTATAACCAATGGTGCTAAGCTCCTCTATGCGCTAAGTGAGGCGACTGTCCCGAGAATCTCGCTGATTACAAGAAAGGCTTACGGTGGAGCTTATGATGTAATGAACTCTAAGCACATTGGCGCTGATATCAATTTTGCGTGGCCATCTGCGGAGATTGCAGTGATGGGTGCGAAGGGAGCAAGTGAGATTATCTTTAGAAAAGAAATCTCTGCTGCGGAAGATCCAGCAGCTAAGCTTCTAGAGAAAGAGCAAGAATATGCTAAGCTTTTTGCCAACCCCTACAGCGCGGCGCAGCGGGGATTTATAGATGAGGTTATTATGCCTCGTGATACCCGAAGAAAACTTATCAGAGCATATGCGCTGCTGGAAAACAAGGCAGTCAGTCTTCCTAAGAAGAAGCATGGAAATATTCCATTGTAATATTTGAACATCTTTTCCTCTTCCTATTTTTCAATCAATCTGTGGTTAAGATTCTATCACAATCGCATTTTCTAACTCTACAGAAGTGGCCTCTTGGAATTCACCTTCCATGAAATCAAACATACCAGGTGTTACCTCGAAAGAATAAGTTTCCCCCTTTTCATTATTCCTATTGAGTGCTCGTTCCTTTCTCAATGCTTTAGGTGCTTTGACAAAGTGATATTGTATAGTAAGTCCATGTGCTTTTGCTAAAGAATAAAACTTTTTCCTTTTAGCAATCTTCGTAAATCCTAAATCAAAAATTACATCTATACTCCTAG
>CALLAE010000151.1 GCA_938002665.1 uncultured Saprospiraceae bacterium
ATAGAGCGCCAGCTTTCCTCCTCTGGAGGAGGTCAGGTGGAGGAAAGAACCATTCCCTCTCTCATAGCTCATTAATTTTCTCTTTGGGCTTCTTCAACTTCTTTGTGTAAAAGTCCACCCCCTAACTCCCGCCAGCGTGGGAAAGACAGATCTTAAAGAGGCCATAGAGCGCCAGCTTTCCTCCTCAGGAGGAGGCCAGGTGGAGGAAAGAACCACTTCCTCTCTCATAGCTCATTAATTTTCTCTTTGGGCTTCTTCAACTGCTTTGTATAAAAGTCCACCCCCTAGCCCCCGCCAGCGTGGGAAAGACAGATCTTAAAGAGGCTATAGAGCGCCAGCTTTCCTCCTCTGGATGAGGTCAGGTGGAGGAAAGAACCACTCCCTCTCTCATAGCTCATTAATTTTCTCTTTGGGCTTCTTCAACTGCTTTGTGTAAAAGTCCACCCCTAACTCTCGCCAGCGGGGGAAAGACAGATCTTAAAGAGGCTATAGAGCGCCAGCTTTCCTCCTCTGGAGGAGGTCAGGTGGAGGAAAGAACCACAGACTTAGTTCTTCCTCCCCTCTGCTCTAACTAGCTTCTTTTATGGTAATTTATTACCGTTTCAAGTAACTTTGGATCTTCTAATCAAATTAAGATATTAGATTCTTCATCCATTTTATTCGGTTTCACCTTATCAAAAGTTATCTGATGCGTACCTTATTTTCTATTATCCTGATTTTCTTCAGTCTATCACTTTGTAGAGCACAATGTGTGGATGGGCAGATAAAGCAAGAAGTATTTGGAGAAATCTCTAACAGCCACAGACACAACACGGCCTTTACTTATGGCATGGTGTCCTACCAGAGCCACGCGGATAATTTCTATTATGCGTCACAGGAAGAACCTCTATTCTACTTAGGCTATGGGAAGAGCCTCTGGGTAGGAGGTAAAGATCCTTCTGATAATCTCAAAGTCTCTGCTAATACTTTCCCATATCTCAATAATCATGATTTTACACCTGGTCCTCTGGATAGAGAAACCGGGCAGCGTATAGATACACTGTGTGGAGTATACAATAGAGTCTGGATTATCCAGCAAATAGATGTATTCCAGCATCAAATAAAATTCCAAGCCGGAGAACTAACCTTAGAAGATATTCCTACAGACATGTTAGAATGGCCTGCCAAAGGGAATCCTTATCTAGAAGAGTTTTCTCCTGATTATGATTTGGCACCCTTTCACGATGTAGCTGAAGATGGAATCTATGATCCACTCAGTGGTGATTATCCTATTGCTCTGGAAGAGAATCCAGAATTTGTTCCGCACCAATTTAGTTTTATCGTCTATAATGATATGGGCTTGCATACAGAGACGATGTCACAAGGTTTAGGAATGGAATTTCAGCAGATTAACTACGTGGTCAATTGTAATGAAGAGTCAGAAGCAGAAAAATCAGTTTTCACTAGAATCAAATATAATTATCTAGGTAAGGAGCAGCTGTCTGAGTTTAAGATCGCTCTATGGGAAGATAACGATATGGCTTGTAATCAAAATGATTATGTGGGCTGTGATAGAGCGCTCAACTGCAGTTACTTTTATCAGCAAAACGGAGAGTCATGGCTAGATGATTGTCATGACCCTGATGTACCAGATAACGATGGTGCTA
This sequence comes from uncultured Saprospiraceae bacterium, assembly GCA_938002665.1. GTDB lineage: Bacteria > Bacteroidota > Bacteroidia > Chitinophagales > Saprospiraceae > RFSX01. The sequence continues at coordinate 1,647 of CALLAE010000151.1, forward strand.
TAAGATCTACGCTTTTTCTCAGCCATACAATGAAGACCTTTAAGCACTGGTACTTGCTCGGTGTAGGTGATACCTTGATTCCTGGTATAGACCCTACTGGTGCGCAGGAGTACTATAATTATATGAATGCACAGTGGCGCTTCGGAGAGCAGATGACTGTGGGAGATAATGGCTACAACTTTGGATCTTTAGACACTACTAATTTTGCTTTCCCTGATAGGCCCACTGATGCGAGTGGCTGGTCTATGCAGACTGCTCAGATAGATATCCCTGTAGATGTAAGAGGCCTGACGACACTGGTAGATGATAGAGGAGTCCTTCCAGGTGCTACAGGTACCATAGATTTTGTAGATCATTTCTTATATGATAAAGAAAGAAAACGACTAGAGGTCTTTGAGGTATGGCCAGAAAAAATAGAAGCTTTGAAAAAGGATTTTGAAGGGATGCTAGATGGAAGTTTTGATTGTGGAAGTGGGCTAGAAATCTGTGTGGACGATTGCGTATGGCCAGGAGATGTGAATAGAGATAATGGCGTTACAGGAAAAGATTTTCTTTTGGCTGGAATTTTTGCAGGATATGACCTGACAGATGGTGTGCCGAGAGGATTGACCTCTACAGAGTGGTTTGGTTTTAATGCTGATGATTGGTCTACAGAACTAGATGGTATCAATGCTAAGAATGCAGATGTCAATGGCAATGGTATTATTAATGAAAATGACCTGAGTTCTATGGAGGAAAATTTTGGGAAAAGCAGACTGGACTTTGAATATGAAAGTGTAGAACTCACTGACGTAGATTCCTTTGGTATACGAGTAGAATTTGAGGTAGATACCGTTGACCTTGCTAATGCACAATTATTTGATAAGATTATCAATACCAACTTAGCCCTAGGTAATATGGATGATCAGTTAGCCAATCCGATCTATGGACTGTCTTTCGATATGCGCTTTGACACTAATCTTGTTGTGCCGTTTGTGAAGATAGATGAAATTTTTACGGAAGTGTTTGACTATGCTTTTGCGGACATGACCAATAAGAGCAGAGAAGGAAACGAACTCACTGGAGATGATAAGATACAGTATGCCTTCACTAATTTTTCAGGAGACCCGACCTTGAGAGGAGGCCTCATCGCTAATCAGAATCTATTTTTGAAAGATGATGCCAAAACGGCCAACCCTGATGGTATAGATACCTTAGTTATCAGATTCTATAATGTCTGTGGTGTCACCGCTACAGGAGAGTCTGTCCCACTAGGCATAGTCAATGATACTCTTATCATCAAGAGCCTAGAAGTAGACACAACCCTGATGTCATCTACAGCCGAGCTAACAGTAGAAGATGCGGTCATGAATGTCTTCCCTAATCCAAGTACTGATCTTATCAATGTTGAGTTTGCGAAGAGCGCAGATGGAAAGGTGCTTATCTATGATCTTAACGGCAGAGTGATGGCTGAGAGAGTGGTCTCTGGAGAGCGACGAGTAGATATAAATGTCGAGGCGTATAATGAGGGGCTCTACTTACTGCACTTTATAGATAAGGCAGGGCATACAAGTGTCAAGACTTTTGTAAAGTTATAAACAGGTAGTAAATAAAAGATATAACTAAATGGAGGTCTGTGAAAGCAGGTCTCCATTTTTTGTATGAAAAGCGGTAATTAGAGGTCGATCTATTTCGGTAAGTTCTGTTTTATTACAAAGCTCATGGGCTTGTTTGTCATCTTAGATTGAAGCCATGACAGGATATCTAGGTATAGAAAAGGTCGTTTTTGGAAAAGTTTTTTTTCTACCACTTTCAATTTATCATACAGCAGCGAAAATTCCTCCTTCATGGTATCAGGTAACATCTTAGGTGTACGCCTTAGAAACTTAATAATTTCTAGCTGGACTTCTTCCAGTTCCTTCATTTTAGTCAGAAAACGATAAAGGGATCTTACTTGATAATTTACTAGTGTTTCGTTGCCTAGATCAAAATGGGCAATGAGATTTAGAATTCGTGCAAAACTTTGGATGTCTTCTCTAAACTTAGGGTAGTTGTTATTACTTATTTTGTTGAGATAGAAAATCGCTTTATCTAAGTCACCAGCTCCAAAATAAACGCAGCCCAGTTTGTAGTAGAATACGAGTTGTCTATTAAGATCCCAGCCGTATTCATTCTTAGCGAGCAACGCTTCTAGGGTTAATAATTCGTCTGTGATTTCATATTCAGCATTGACGAATATTTTGTTTAGAAAATGTGTCCATCTGAAGAGATGGTACATGCCATACTCGTTTCTTGTAACATTAGGCTTGAGATTTATATCAAAATTTATGAGGGTCTTATAGCCATCATTAAATTTTTTACGCTTCGCAGCCATGAAGAGCGCATTGAGTAGATTATGATAGCCTTTAATATACGCAGTTGTATCAGAGTTTTGTTTTTCCGGATATCTAGAAAAAAGATCTACCCACTTTTGTGCATACTTAAAGTAGTTAGGAAAGTCTTGGGACATATTATAATACCACACATAGGATTGGAAGAGATACAGTTTTTGATAGAAGGCTAATTTGGCTTCATCTATGTTAGGAAGCAGATCATTGAAAAATGCGTTCAGGGAATTATAGTCGCTTTTGTTTTTGACATAGCCGTATCTCAGATATCTTCCATATAATAGTAAAGAAGCATTGGATAATTGATTAGTGAGTTCTATGTTTTTTAGTAAATCATCCGACTGGTAACTCAGTTCTTCTGCTTTGGCTGACATGGACCCTGTGACATGCTGTGATTCTATACGTTTTTCAAAGTATAGAATGGAGAGTGCTAAGGATTCGTAATTGATACCTAGGGCTTGTTTCTTTGCTTTGTCTAGCAGTTCTAAGCAAGGTTTGTAGAGACCTTTTTCGTATAGAATCTTAGCGTAATCTATCTGTTCGCGAACTTGAATTTCTTGTACCTTATTTCTTTCTAATAATCTTAGGCACGATAGAACCTGCTTGTAAAGATTGGCACGGAGATTAGAAAGTTGGGTTTTTTTAAGTCCAGGAATTTTCTCTAAAGCTAAATTGTCAGAGTAGTTTTTTCCTTTTGAAATAAGATCAAACAACTGCATGAAAAGACTGTCAGAGGCACTGGGATTCCGATTTACATAGAGTCTAAAACTGCGTTTCTCAGCTTTGTTTAGGCAGTTTATTAATTGTACAAGTTTATCCAAAGTTGGTTATCTAGGCACTAATGTAATTCTTCAGATGGAAAAACTACCAGTCATCTGACTATGGAGATTTTTCATTTCTCCTCTTTTATGAGATGTCTTCGCCTTTCAGAAAAGAGCTTTACAAGCCTATGATATTTCCTTGGCATTGTAAATTATCTTATCACAAATGATTGGTAATCAGTGAGATGTAATAATTAGATTTTGATTGGAAAGTGGAGATATGAGACAATATTGTTTGCTGGACTCCATTGCTGAAGATAATTTTATTCTTAGTGAGAGGTCCTGATTATTCCAAAATCTAATAATTTAAGATGAGTAAAAAGATAGAAATATTTGATACGACTTTGCGGGATGGAGAGCAGGTTCCTGGTTGTAAACTGAACCATAAAGAAAAGCTGAAAGTTGCTTTGGGCTTGCAGTCCCTTGGAGTAGATGTTATCGAAGCAGGCTTTCCTATTTCTTCCCCAGGAGATTTTAAGGCTATAGAAATGATCTGTAAGGAGTTGCGCGAACCAGTCATATGTGCACTGTCTAGGTCTGTAGAAAAAGATATCAAGGTAGCTGCAGAATCCTTGACTTATGCTAAAAGACCACGTATCCATACAGGCATCGGCACCTCAGAACAACACATTAAATATAAGTTCCAGTCTACACCAGAAAAAATTATAGAACGAGCCATCGCTGCTACTAGCTGTGCAAAGCGCTTTGTAGAGGATGTGGAGTTCTATGCAGAGGATGCAGGAAGAACAGATAATGCTTATCTGGCAAGGGTCATAGAGGCAGTAGTAGCTGCTGGAGCCACGGTAGTTAATATACCCGACACCACTGGATATTGCTTACCTGACGAGTATGGGCAAAAGATAGCTTACCTAAAAGAAAATGTCAAAGGCATACACAAGGTCACGATTTCTGCACACTGCCACAACGACTTAGGCCTCGCCACCGCTAACTCTATTGCTGGAGTCATGCATGGTGTTACCCAGATAGAATGTACTCTCAATGGCATAGGCGAGCGAGCAGGAAATACTTCTCTGGAGGAAGTGGTCATGATACTAAAGCAGAAGTATAGAGATCATTTCTACACAGATATAAATACTAAGTTGCTCAATCCACTGAGTAGACTGGTATCTGAAAGTATGTCTATGCCAGTACAGGCAAACAAAGCTATAGTCGGTGTCAATGCCTTTGCACATTCGTCTGGTATCCATCAAGATGGCGTAATCAAGTCAAGAGAAAACTATGAAATCATAGATCCTCTAGAGGTAGGTGTAGATAAATCTTACATCGTCCTTACGGCAAGAAGTGGAAGGGCAGCTTTAGCATTTAGGTCTAAAGAAATAGGTTATGATCTAGCTAAGGATGAATTAGATATTGCCTACGAACATTTTATCAGCTTGGCGGATACTAAAAAAGAAGTAGATGAGCATGATCTCCAGAAGATGTTAGATGCCATTTTTGTTTCTAATATCTGCTAATACTTCTTTTACTGAGATTACTTACATATCAATAAACATCATAGCATAATGCCAAAGACCCTATTCGATAAAATTTGGGATGCCCACGTTGTTAAAGAAATAGCAGGTGGTAGGCAAGTCATCTATATAGATAACCATTTTATACATGAGGTTACCTCTCCGCAAGCCTTTGACGGATTGCGTACCAGAGGCATAGACGTTTTTAGAACGAACAAAACAATAGCGACAGCAGATCATAATGTACCTACCCAAAACCAACATCTACCCATCCAAGATCCACTTTCAAAAAAGCAAGTAGATACCCTCATCTCTAACTGTGAGGAATTCCAGGTAGACCTCTATGGTCTGGGGCACAAGAAGCAAGGCATCGTACATGTTATTGGGCCCGAGCTGGGTATCACCAGGCCAGGAACGACGATAGTCTGTGGAGATAGCCATACCTCCACACATGGGGCCTTTGGGAATATTGCCTTTGGGATAGGGACAAGTCAGGTAGAGCAAGTCCTATCTACGCAATGTCTCATACTGGATAAGCCAAAGAAAATGCGGATTACAGTAGAAGGCCAGTTAGAAGCTGGTGTATCAGCGAAAGATCTGATCTTATATATCATTTCTAAGTTGACAGTAGGTGGCTGCACAGGATATTTTGTAGAGTATGCAGGCTCGGCCATACGAGGGCTCTCTATGGAAGGGCGGATGACGGTATGCAATATGAGTATAGAGATGGGTGCCAGAGGTGGTATGATAGCTCCAGATGAAAAGACTTTTGAATATATGAAAGGCAGAGAGCATCTACCCTCAGGCGCAGCCTATGAAGCACTAAAAGCTCAATGGCGCTTATTGAAAACTGATGCAGGGGCAACGTTTGATAAAGAGGTCAGTTTTGGTGCTGCTGATATCACACCTATGGTCACTTATGGTACCAATCCGGGTATGGGCATCAGAATAACAGACAAGATTCCTCAGCTTGATTCTGTGTCATTCAACAAGTCCTTGGAATACATGGATTATCAGCAGGGGGAGTCTATGGAAAACAAAACTGTCCAGCATGTTTTTATAGGCAGCTGTACCAATTCCAGAATAGAAGATTTAAGACTGGTAGCTGATTTTGTAAAAGGCAAGCAGAAGCATGCTGCCATCAAGGCTATGATAGTTCCAGGTTCTAAGCAAGTAGAGCTCCAAGCAAAACAAGAGGGCCTAGATGTGATATTTGAGCAGGCGGGCTTTGAGTTGCGTCAGCCGGGTTGCTCTGCTTGTCTAGGGATGAATGAAGATAAAGTCGGCGCAGGGGAATACTGTATCTCGACTTCTAATAGAAATTTTGAAGGCCGGCAAGGACCGGGCGCAAGAACAATATTGGCCAGCCCACTGATGGCTGCTGCCGCCGCTATAGAAGGCAAGATTGTGGATGTAAGAAAATATCTATCCTAAGATGAAAAAATTAGAATTAGTTACCAGCACTGCGGTGCCACTCCCTATAGAAGATATAGATACGGACCAGATTATCCCTGCACGATTTCTAAAAGGAATATCTAAGCTAGGGTTTGGAGAAAATTTATTCAGAGATTGGAGATACGACAAGGCTGATCAAGAGATTCCTGATTTCGTACTGAACAATAAAATCTATACTGGAGAGATATTATTAGCAGGTAAAAATTTCGGTTGCGGATCTAGCCGTGAGCATGCCGCATGGGCCTTAGTTGATTATGGATTTAGAATAGTAGTCTCTAGTTTTTTCGCAGACATATTCAAAGGCAATGCGCTGAATAACGGCATCCTTCCCATCCAAGTCACTGAGACAGAGCTAGATCATCTTTTTCGACTTGTAGAGCATGATAGTAGGGCAACATTTACAGTAGATCTTCCACAGCAACTTATGCACGACGCGAATGGTTTTTCTATCCAGTTTGATATAGATGTCTATAAGAAGGAATGCTTGCTCAATGGATATGATGATATAGATTATTTATTGAGTATAAAAGATGAGATAGTGGCTTTTGAAAAAATGAACAGCTCTCCAGTAGCATAATCTTAGAAGAATGAAAAAATCAATAGCAATACTTAGAGGTGATGGCGTAGGGCCGGAAGTGGTAGATGTAGCCATAAAGGTACTAGATGTCATCTCAGAAAAATATGGACATACATTTGAGTATAGACCAGCTCTTATGGGTGGGATAGCGATAGATACTGTAGGTGACCCTCTGCCAGAGGAGACAATAGAAATATGCAAAGTATGTGATGCTGTTTTGCTAGGCGCGATAGGTGACCCTAAGTTTGACAATAATCCAAGTGCTACGGTCAGACCAGAGCAAGGCCTACTGAAGCTGAGGAAAACCTTGGGACTTTTTGCTAATGTCAGACCCGTAAAATTATATGCAGCTCTCAAGCATCTTTCACCTCTAAAGGAAGAAAAATTAGTTGGTGTAGATATGGTTATCTATCGAGAGCTGACAGGAGGTATCTATTTTGGAAAAAAGGAAAAGAGTGAGGACTCTGCTTCTGATTTATGTTTGTACACTAGGAAGGAGATAATAAGAATTTCGCGGCTTGCTTTTACGGAGGCTAGTAGGAGAAGACACAAGTTGTGCCTAGTAGACAAAGCCAATGTCTTAGAAAGTTCGCGCCTATGGAGAGAGGTTGTGCAGACGATGTCTAAAGATTTTCCTGAAGTAGATGTCAGTTACCTTTTTGTAGATAACGCCGCTATGCAATTGATTTTAAATCCAAGTCAGTTTGATGTTATACTCACCTCTAATATGTTCGGTGACATACTATCTGATGAGGCCAGCATACTAGGAGGGTCTATCGGTTTATTGCCTTCAGCTTCTTTTGGCACAAGTCACAGGCTGTATGAGCCCGTACATGGATCTTATCCCCAAGCTGCAGGTAAGGATATAGCGAATCCCGTAGCCACTGTATTGTCAGTAGCAATGATGCTTAGAGATTTTGGCCTTACCGAGGAGGCAGATGCGCTAGAGGCAGCGGTAGGTTTCTGCATAGATTGTGGTATAACAACAGAAGATATTAATCCTGATAACCCCAACAAATGCTCTGAAGTAGGCACTGCTATTTGTAATGTCTTGATAGGAGAAAAGTTATTAACGTGAGTAGAAGAGAGTAGAATTGGCTTTGGAAGGTGTATCGATTGACTTCCTAGTGAGTTGACTTTCAGTAAATTATATATTGCAGATCCATCTTGGAAATTGTAGAGTTGAGTAAGATTCATTTTGAACCAATACTTGTCTACTCTAATTTTGTAAGAAAGAATTCTAAAAACATGAATTTAATAATTATACAAGCTGTCATTATTATTAGCGTCATTCAGACCTGATAGGAGATGGTGTATAGTTATACAGAAATATAAAGAGCCATTCTCCTAGAGTTGGCTCTTTTTTTTTGCCGTATTGTAAGAATGCAAAGACAATGGAATTAAATAAATATAGTAAGCATATCACTTCTGATCCCACTCAGCCTGCAGCGCAAGCTATGCTACATGCCATAGGACTTACAGACAAAGATCTGAAGAAACCACAAGTAGGTATAGTGAGTACGGGGTGGGAAGGCAACCCTTGCAATATGCACCTCAATGACCTAGCTAAGGACATTAAAACCAGTATCAATAAGCATAAACTCCTCGGTCTTATCTTTCATACTATTGGCGTAAGTGATGGGATCTCCATGGGCACAAGCGGGATGAATTATTCCCTAGTGTCACGAGATATCATAGCAGACTCTATCGAAACAGTTATGTCAGCACAATGGTATGATAGTCTGGTAGCAGTAGTCGGCTGTGATAAAAACATGCCAGGGGCTATTATGGCAATGGGTAGACTTAATAGACCAGCCATACTGGTCTATGGCGGTACTATCAGTCCTGGTTGTGTAGCCAATAAAAAACTAGATATTGTCTCTGCCTTCGAAGCACTAGGCCAAAAGGTTGCAGGAGAAATAACAGAAAAGGAATTCAAGGCAGTTATCAGAAATGCATGCCCTGGCCCTGGCGCCTGTGGCGGTATGTATACAGCTAACACGATGGCCTCTGCCATAGAGGCACTTGGAATGAGCTTACCCTATAGCTCTTCTAATCCTGCCACTAGTACTGATAAGCAGAAAGAAATGCAGGATGTAGGCAAGGCAATGTGGCGACTGATGAAAGCAGATATCAAGCCGCGCGACATCATGACTAAGAAAGCATTCGAAAATGCCATAAGACTGATTATCGTTCTAGGAGGCTCTACTAATGGTGTCATGCACCTCATCGCTATGGCGCATGCTGTAGGTGTCAAGCTGACCTTGAAAGATTTTACAAGGCTAGGAAAAAAGACACCTTTCCTTGCTGACCTAAAGCCGAGTGGCCAATATGTAATGGAAGATCTTCATAAAGTAGGAGGCATACCTGCTGTTATGAAAATGATGTTTAAGGAAGGTTACTTGCATGGGGACTGTATGACAGTCACTGGAAAGACTGTTGCTGAAAACCTCAAAAAAGTAAAGCCTTTGCAGAAAGCACAGCAAGTCATCATGCCATTCAGCAGTCCTATAAAAACGAGTAGCCATCTGAATATCTTGTATGGGAATATAGCTACTGAAGGCGCTGTTGCAAAGATAACGGGTAAGGAAGGACTCTACTTTTCTGGCACTGCAAAAGTCTATAATTCTGAAGCCGCTGCAAACACTGCAATACAAAAGAAAAAGATAAAGAAAGGAGATGTCATTGTTATAAGATATGTAGGACCTAAAGGTGGTCCTGGTATGCCTGAAATGCTAAAGCCCACTTCTCTAGTAATGGGTGCTGGACTAGGAAAGGAGGTTGCCCTTATTACAGATGGTAGATTTTCCGGTGGCACCCATGGCTTTGTCGTAGGACATATAACACCAGAAGCCTATGACGGTGGCCTACTAGCCATAATCAAGAATGGAGATGTCATTACCATAGATGCGAAAAGAAACCGACTCGATGCGAAACTGTCTAAGCAAGAAATAGCAGCAAGGATGAAAAAGCTAAAGCATCCCAGAAGTGTAGTTAGTGGGATATTAAAAAAATATAGACATACCGTTTCTTCTGCTAGTGAAGGTTGTGTAACTGATAATTTTTAATGGAGCAACATAGTGAGAACTAATAGAATGGAAATAAAAGCAAAAAAGGCGCAGGCTCCCAAGAAGGTAAAGTCTGATCGTGCTAAGACAAATAGTAAAAAAGCAAAGGCAAAGATCTCAGGGGCAGAGGCAGTGCTGAAATGCTTGCTCAAGGAAGGTGTAGATCTTATCTACGGATACCCGGGAGGGGCTATTATGCCTATCTACGATGCACTGTATGATTACCAAAAGAAAATCCAGCATGTCCTTACAAGGCATGAGCAAGGGGCTATCCATGCTGCAGAAGGTTACGCGAGAGCAACTAGGAAGACAGGTGTTTGTTTTGCAACTTCTGGTCCTGGCGCTACCAATCTGTTTACAGGGCTGGGAGATGCACTTATGGACTCTACACCTTTAGTATGTGTGACAGGACAGGTCTATAGTCATCTGCTTGGGTCGGATGCATTTCAGGAAGTAGATGTAATAGGCTGCACGACTTCTATCACAAAGTGGAATTATCAGATAACGGACCCCAATGAAATACCTGAGGTGATGGCCAAGGCTTTCTATATTGCTAACTCTGGCAGACCTGGTCCCGTACTTATAGATATTACGAAAGATGCACAAGTAGGGTTGCTGGATTTCAAGTATAAAAGAACGACCAAGATCAGATCCTATTTTCCGCTACCTGAGGTGGACAGCGCTCAGATTACTGCTGCTGCTAAGCTGATAAACGCTGCTAAAAAACCACTCATCCTATCAGGCCATGGCATACAGATAGCAGAGGCACATGAGGTGTTCAGAAAGTTTGTAGAGAAGACAGGTATTCCTGTTGCTAGTACCATTCATGGCTTGTCTTCATTGAACAATGACCATCCACTATATGTAGGCATGTTGGGCATGCATGGTAATTATGGACCCAATATAAAAACCAATCAGTGTGACCTACTGATAGCAATAGGGATGCGCTTTGATGATAGGGTGACAGGAAACCTACAGAAGTATGCGACACAAGCAAAAAAGATTCATATAGAAATAGACCCTTCTGAGATAAACAAAAATGTAGAGGTAGAAGCACCTGTACTTGCTGATGCCAAGGACGCCATAGTAGCGCTGCATAAAAAAGTGAAAAAGAAAACTTATCCGTCGTGGTTAAAAGAATTTAGAGCCTGTGATAAGAAGGAGTACAGAAAAGTAATCTCTAAGGATCTAGCCAAGCTAACTTCTGGACCCATAAAGATGGCACAAGCAATCAAAGAAGCCTCAGACCAGACCAAAGGAAAAGCCATAGTAGTGACAGATGTGGGTCAGCACCAGATGTTAGCAGCAAGATACTATGACTATAGTGATAAGAATCTATGGATCTCTTCAGGTGGAGCAGGGACGATGGGCTTTGGACTGCCAGCAGCCATAGGCGCTAAGATGGGTAGACCCCAAAAAGAAGTCTTATGTGTCTGTGGTGATGGAGGATTCCAGATGACGCTACAAGAGCTGGGAGTATGCAGCCAGTATGATGTGGCAGTAAAAATTCTTTTGTTGGACAATAACTATCTCGGCATGGTGAGGCAGTGGCAAGAATTGTTTTTTGAGAGAAGATATTCTTTTGTGGAGTTAGAGAATCCAGATTTTGTAACGATAGCAAAAGGTTTTGGTGTAGAGGGCCATACAGTTGCTGATGCAAAAAATCTGAAGGCCAGTATCAAGCAAATGTTAGATCATGATGGACCTTATCTCTTGCATGTAACCTGCATAAAGGAAGAGAATGTATTTCCTATAATTTCAACAGGAAAGGCAGTGGATGAAATTGCACTAGAATAAAATATCAAAAATGGAAAACGAATATACAATTACTATTTTCTCAGAAAACAAGACAGGTGTTCTGAGCAGAGTGATAGGAATTATTACTAGACGAAAAATCAATATGGATAGCATCTCTGCTTCCAAGTCTGCTATAAAGGGCATCCATAAAATCATAATCGTGATCAAGGTTACAGAAACTCAAGTCAGAAAAATCTGTGCTCAGATAGATAAGCAGATAGATGTCTTCAAAGCCTTTTACTACGACAACTCTGATCTGGTCTATCAAGAAATTGCCTTGTATAAAGTGCCGACAGAAGCCTTCTATCAGGGAGATACTGTAGAAAATCTAGTGAGGAAGTACGATGCAAAAATTCTTAGAATAGAAAAAAAGTATATCGTGATAGAGAAGACGGGACACCAAGAAGAAACAGAAGCCCTCCTAGAAGAACTGGAGCAAGTAGGCATCTATGAGTTTATAAGATCAGGTAGAGTCGCCATCGTCAAGCCAATGGAACGATTAAATACCTATCTCAAGAAAAGAAATATTGCTTGATAAGCAGGCAAATAACATGTTTTAAAAAAAATTAAAAGCAATAGAATTATGGCAAAAATTAATTTTGGTGGTGTAGAAGAAAACGTTGTTACTAGGGAAGAGTTTCCACTCGACAAAGCAAGAGCGGTACTCAAGGATGAGGTCATCGCAATTATCGGTTACGGAGTACAAGGGCCGGGGCAGGCACTTAATCTAAGAGACAATGGCTTCAATGTCATAGTCGGCCAGCGCTCTCCCTCGCCCTCTTATGATAAGGCAATTGCTGATGGTTTTGTACCCGGGGAGACTTTGTTTTCTATAGAAGAAGCTTGTAAGAATGCCACAGTGATACAATACTTATTATCTGATGCAGCGCAGATTGCAGTATGGCCGACGATCAAGCCCTATCTCACAGCAGGGAAAGCACTTTATTTCTCTCATGGTTTTGGAATCACCTATAAGGAAAGAACAGGTATCATCCCGCCTGATGATATAGATGTTATTCTCGCAGCACCCAAAGGTTCTGGGACGAGCTTGCGTAGATTATTTCTTGCTGGCAAGGGTCTCAACTCTAGCTACGCTATTTTCCAAGATGCCACAGGTAGGGCCAAAGAAAGAATCGTAGCGATGGGTATAGGTATCGGCTCAGGTTATCTTTTCGAGACGACATTTAAGAAAGAAGTATACTCAGATCTTACAGGTGAGAGAGGCACACTTATGGGTGCTATCCAAGGACTCTTTGCAGCACAGTACAATTTACTCAGAGAAAGAGGCCACTCGCCGTCAGAAGCTTTTAATGAGACAGTAGAAGAGGCTACGGAATCCTTGTATCCGCTGATAGCAGAAAATGGAATGGACTGGATGTATGCCAACTGTTCTACCACTGCTCAGAGGGGTGCCTTGGACTGGTGGAAAAAATTTCGAGATGCTACAGCTCCCGTTTTTGCAGAATTGTATGATAGTGTAGCTGCTGGCAATGAGGCGCAGTTATCTATAGATAGCAACAGTAAGGCAGACTATAGAGAAAAACTAGAAGTGGAACTCAATGAACTAAAAGAATCAGAAATGTGGCGGGCTGGCAAAGCTGTAAGAGCCTTACGTCCTAAAAATGAGGGCAGTGCTAGTTACTCTGCTACCATAGGTGGTAATACAGAATCCAAGCGATAGTTTCTATTCGTAAAAAATGTAATTGTAATCTATTATGCAAATGAATACTAGTGCCGTCGATGCTGCTCCACTTGTACCTCCTGCGCTCATCGCAGAAGCCAAGGCTAGACTTTCAGCTGTGGTCGACCAGACACCACTGATGAAAAACCATAATTTGTCGCAGAAGTACAATTGCAATATTTTTCTCAAAAGAGAAGACATGCAAGCCGTCCGTTCTTTTAAAATACGGGGGGCTTACAATAAGATTTCTTCTTTATCTCCGAGCGAAAAAGCAAGTGGCATTGTCTGTGCGAGCGCAGGGAACCATGCACAAGGGGTCGCCTTTGCTTGCGCACATCTGAAGATCCAGGGACGCATCTTTATGCCTAACCCTACTCCTAGTCAAAAGATATCTAAGGTCAAGCAATTCGGAGGGGAGTGGATAGAAGTAGTGATGCATGGCGACACCTATGATGATGCCTGCGATAAAGCCTTGGAAGATTGTAAGCTCACGGGAGCCTGCTTCGTCCATCCCTTCGATGATCTTTCGGTCATAGCTGGACAAGGCACTGTCGCTTCAGAAATCCTTGACCAAGTGGATGTAGGATTGGATTACATTCTGGTGGCCGTCGGAGGTGGTGGTCTTATCTCTGGTGTGGGATCCTATTTTAAGACCCATAGTCCCAGTACCAAAGTTATATCAGTAGAAGCTGAAGGCGCAGCTGGAATGAAAACGTCTTTAGCCAATAAGACTTTGACTAGATTAGAGACCATAGACACCTTTGCTGATGGGATAGCTGTAAAAGAAGTTGGCAAATTGACTTTCGATATTTGTCGACAGGTGGTAGATAAAAGTATAGTCGTCCCTGAAGGCAAAATTTGCTCCACCATCCTCAGCCTATATAATAATGAAGCTATAGTCGTAGAGCCAGCTGGTGCTGTTTCTATTGCGGCACTGGATTTTATAGCTGAAGAGATAGAAGGAAAGAACGTCGCTATTATTGTTTGCGGTGGAAATAACGATATACAGCGGACTCAAGAGATCAGAGAAAGGGCCATGCTGTATGAAGGACTGAAGCATTACTTTATCATTAAATTTCCCCAAAGAGCTGGTGCGCTCAGAGATTTCCTTTCTGTGCTGGGACCTGATGATGATATTGCCCACTTTGAGTACACAAAAAAAACCAACAGAGAAAATGGACCTGCAATGGTCGGTATTGAATTAAAATCACATCAGGACTTCCAGCCTTTGATAGATCGTATGCAAGCCCATGGCATCAATTATCAGCACATCAATAAGAACCCACTCTTATTCGAAATGCTCGTCTAGGCACAACTTTTCACTTTCTACTCAGTAACAGAGGACCGCTGGCTGTTAATTTCTTCTTAATTACGACATTATTCGTAGAAAGACTTGGATATACGACATCCTTCGTATAACTTCGAAAGCATATTACCTTTATACCATTTAATATGCTATCAAAGAATAAGAAGAACAGTCCTACAGAGTCAGAACTAGAAATCCTACAGATCCTGTGGGAGACAGGCCCTAACTCCGTCCGCTTTGTCAATGAAAAGCTGAACGATAAAAGAGAAGTGGGCTATACCACCACGCTTAAGATCATGCAGATTATGACAGCAAAAGGACTCGTGACTAGAGATACAGAGTCTCGTACCCATATCTATCACCCCGCTGTCAAAGAACAAGAAACGCAGAATAGCCTCTTGGATAGTTTCATAGCGAAGACCTACCGAGGCTCTGCCATGCGACTTGTGATGCAAGCCCTAGGACAGGAAGATGCAACTGCTGAAGAGCTAGCAGAGTTAAGACAACTCATAGACAAAATGGAAAATAAGAATAAGTAAATCATTTAATCCAACTCGATATGATCACTCAATTCCTCTCTAACGACTTGGCCTATGCACTGGCTTGGACATTGGTCCATTCGCTATGGCAAATTACCTTGGTTGCAGCGCTACTTGCCATCATCCTCAAATTTGCTTCTAAGGTCAGACCTCAAGGCCGCTACTTTATCGCTTTCGGTGCACTTGCAGCAGTGGTCGTTGCAGCACTGGTGACTTTTGCGATCTACTTCCTCGAAGGCAATGCACAAACGCAAACTGTGGTCTCCAGTTTTTCTGGTGAATATCTTTCTCGTGTCGAACTAGGCGTAGGCACAGATTCTTTTTTTACACTTGTAGACAAGTATCTTTTTGTTATTGTCAATGTATGGGTGCTAGGTTCTGTACTTTTTCTACTTAGAATAGTGGGCGGATATACTTACCTCAAAAAGCTCGTCAACGAGGCAGATTCTGAAGAAGAAAAAATTACCAAAAAGCTCAACAAACTTAAGAGAAGCTTCAATATACAAAGAGACCTGTTGCTCAAAACTTCTCATCGCATCACCTCTCCGATGGTCATAGGCTTTATCAGACCTGTCATTCTATTCCCTATAGGCCTAGTCAATCAACTGAGCAGCGAAGAAGTGCTAGCCATTCTAGCGCATGAGTTGGCACATATAAAAAGACACGACTTTCTTTTCAATCTAATACAGTCTGTGGCCGAAGCCATTTTTTATTTCCATCCTGGCATCTGGTATATCTCTTCTGCTATCAGAACAGAAAGAGAAAGCTGTTGTGATGATCTCGCTATTAAGATGACAGGTAATAAAATAAGTTATGCTAAGACACTGATAAAATTACAAGAGATGAATCTCCAAAATCTCCAGCCCGCTATGGCAATGGCAGGAAGTAATTTTTCTCAGCGTATCAAAAGAATTATGGATGTACCTGTCCAGGGCTCACAACTTAAGGAAAGATTGATAGCTGTTTTTCTGGTTTGCTTTGCAATGATGGGTTTTGCTACTGATAAAAACAGTGTGCCTGCAGACATAGAACAAGATTTAGATATCTACATCATAGATGACTGTCCTTCTGATCTAAATGAGATCAAGTATTATCTGGATACGATTCCAGAAAGAAATGATTTTCATATCAAGAAAAGAAGCAATCAGCAAGATCTGGAATTGCACATGGAAGATGGTGAGATCAAAGAGCTGAAGATAGACGGAGAAGTGATTCCCAAAGCAGATTACGACAAGGTAGAAGATATCATTGTCAAACTGACTCCTAATGGCAAAGAGGATATCATCACTGTATTTCCAGATTGCGGGGAAGACTTTGGAAACATCTATTATCTAGATAAGGATAGAGAGGTCTTTGTACTCGACTCTATTCTAAATGGCGCAAAAGTCAATCTAAAGAAGTTCGAAGATCAGCATGAGGATCTCTTCCAGTTTCATGTAGACAAGTTTGACAACGAATTTATGGATTCGCTCAAGCAGGAGATCAGCTCGGTAGATTGGGCGCAACTTGTCACCAGAGATAAGTTTCCGATTGATTCCATCTTAGATCTTTTGCCTAACAAGATTCCTAATTTCAGTTTCGTAGACGGTTTTGAAGTTATGTCTGAAGATTCTTTGAAGCGTATGGATTCTATTATTAGTGGCATGCATGCAACAGTATTTCCTAGAAATATCAAAAGAGACTATAAAGTCAGTGGCTTACGCTTTCCTAATGCGCACAGTGGCTCTGTAGCAGATCAGATATCCAGTGATCTCTTGCAGAATCACTTAGTAGATGATAAGAAACCTTCGACTGTCCTCCTATCGGGTAAGCATCTAAAAATAAATGGAGAGAAGCAGCCGTCTAATCTCTGGCAAAAGTACAAGCAGTTGTATGAAGAACTGACAGGTATCAAGCTGACTAAGAAATCACAGATAGAGATACTTGTACAGCCAGAGGAACTGAGCAAGCAGCGCACTTATACCAGGTGGATAAATGGTAAGCTTACAAAGGTGACGGAGTAGGAGCAAAAAAGGGTTGAGCTACGATTATAGGATTAATGGATTAATAGGATTTAGGTATTGTATTATTTATTACGAAAGTGAATAGACATATAAAAAATCCTAATTCTGACAGTGGGGGATGGATTCTGATTTAAGATCGATAACATGCAACAAGAAATTAAGGACGATCTCACTTATAAGATTATTGGATGGGCGATGAAGGTGCATTCGGCATTGGGTAATGGATTTCAGGAAGTGATTTATCAGAGAGCCTTTGCTATAGAGATGGAAGCCAAGGACTCAGTTTTGTTAGAGAATAAAAAAGGAAATTATTTCCGCTTCTTCACCTGATCCATGTAAGAAGCCCTCATGATTTTATCACTGCCAAACCGTTTCCTGATATGATCCTTTCTTTCCATTAGCGAAATAGCCTTGGCGGTATCGTCGAAGATGCTGATCTGGTAATTGCCATTGACGAGGCCACTGAATTTGATGCCGACGAGCCTTATGAGTTGGCGCCGCTCGTTAAGACTATCGAAGAGCTCACAGATGTGGCGGGAGAGTACGGCTTCGTTAGCGGTATAGGGGATGCGTCTTTGTTTAGTGTAGGTATTGAAGTCGGCATGGCGCAGCTTGACGGTGACACAGGAAGTAAGTCTATCTTTACTACGTAACTCGAAGGCTAGCTGGTCTACCATCTTGAGCATCATGTTTTTGATGAAGCGTAGGTCGAGGGTATCTTCCATGAAGGTCCTCTCCTTAGACATGGATTTTTGCTCGCTGTATGGGACGACAGGTGTTCTGTCTACGCCATTGGCTTTTTCCCATAGTTTCCGGCCATGCTCGCCAAACTCTCTCTCCAGCAAGCGCATGGGCAGTTCGCTCAGCACTTTTATTTTTCTCACTCCCATAAAGCTCAGCTTCTTATAAGTCTGCTTCCCGATGCCAGGGATTTTTTTGACCGAGAGGGGAGAGAGGAACGCCTTTTCTGTGCCCTTGGGTATTTCTATTTCGCCATTGGGCTTGGCTTCGCCAGTGCCTACTTTGGCGACGAGCTTATTGAGTGATAGGCCAAAGGAGATGGGAAGGCCAGTCTCCTTGATGATCCGCTGTCTGAGTTCTTTGGACCAGGAGTAACAACCAAAGTGCTTATCCATCCCCGTGAGATCTAGATAGAATTCATCTATAGAGGCCTTCTCGTAGGCAGGGGCATCATCAGAGATAACTTCAGTGACGAGCTTGGAGTAGCGAGAGTAGCTGTCCATGTCGCCCCGCAATATGATGGCATCAGGGCAGAGGTTAAGTGCCATCTTGATGGGCATCGCGCTATGCACTCCGTAGCGTCGTGCCTCATAGCTACAGGAAGCCACCACTCCTCGCCGGCTAGTACCTCCTATAATCAGGGGCTTACCTAAGAACTGGCTGTTCTTAAGACATTCCACGGACACAAAGAAAGAATCCAGATCCATATGTAGCACTGCTCTATCGAACATGCTAGACTATAACTTTTGGCCAAAAAGACGAATATATCGGCATTAAATATCGATTTATCCGACAAATATAGGAGATATTAATGATTGGTGGGTGGGTTTAGGGATTAGTTGAGTAAGTGCTAGCTAACCCTATACACTTCAAAGGTTAGACACAAAGGCAAATACACTTGTTGGGAGGATTGGAAACTGGAACAAAAATGATTTTAACAAGCAATGCCATATTGGATCTGTTATCATACAGGAAAATTGTTTCGTCTTGCCTCCGTACGGTTTCACGGTTTATCATATGAAGAAAATGTTTGCTTACCATCTGGTTTCGCGGTTCTCTCTCATTGGGAGACTTTCGTATCCACCCATCAGGAACGTCCGTTCATATGCTTCAGGATCGTTCGTTCACAATTCAGTATATTGTGTCATAGAGACACCAAGTTAAATCGGTCTACAAGGAGAATGAAGCATTACTTAGAAAAAGACGCTTGGAAGATCATCGAGAGGGGTTTTCATCCAGAGCATAATAAGATTACAGAAAGCATCCTCAGTATCGGGAATGGCTACATGGGTCAGCGGGCCAATTTTGCAGAAAGCTACTCAGGAGACTCTATGCAAGGCAGTTACTTGGCTGGGGTTTATTATCCTGACAAGACGCGAGTGGGCTGGTGGAAAAATGGCTACCCTGAGTACTTTGCTAAAGTTATCAATAGTGTCAACTGGATAGGCATAGATATCTATCTGAATGGTATGAAGTTGGACTTGGCTACCGTTGAGTTTTTAGACTTTAGTAGAACGCTGGATATGCGGCTGGGCTTACTGCAAAAGCGGCTAAAGATTAAGACTAGGGAAGGACATATCTTAAACATCTCATCAGAACGGTTTTGTAGTTGGACTACTAAGGAGCTAGGCGTTATTTCTTATAAGCTCAGTTCTGAAAATTATTCGGGTAAACTAAATCTCTTTTCATACCTAGACTTTGATGTCAGAAATCAAGACTCTAACTACGACGAACAATTCTGGAAACACCAAGCAGAGGGCTTGTATAAAGGCTTTCCTTTCGTAGAAGCAGAAACCAAGAAAACGGGTTTCTATGTAAATGCTTCTATGGTAAACAGCCTTACTACAGGCAACGCTTCTCACACCGCGCACTACCAAGCGGAGATGAAAGTGGTAGAGGAGTTTGCCTTTGATCTCAAGGCAGGAGATGAAATTTCTCTGACTAAATGTGTCGCTATCAGTTCCTCCCTCAATCATCAGCCTGCCGAGCTCAGAGCTGTAGCCAAAAAGCTTCTCTCAGCTGCAAACACTAAAGGCTATACCTCACTGAGGGCAGAACAGGTACAAGCATGGGCAGACATCTGGACAGAAAGTGATATCGTCATAGAAGGAGATGTCGCCGCACAGCAAGGCATCCGCTTCAATATCTTCCAGCTCAAGCAAACCTACTCTGGCCACGATGCCCGACTCAATATCGGCCCCAAAGGATTTACTGGAGAAAAGTACGGTGGTGTGACCTACTGGGATACCGAAGCTTATTGCATTCCCTTCTATCTCAGCACGGCACGACCCGAAGTCGCCTATAACCTCCTTAAGTACAGGTACAACCACCTAGACAAAGCCATAGAGAATGCGGCCAAGCTAGGCTTTACTAAGGGCGCCGCCCTCTATCCTATGGTCACCATGAATGGCGAAGAATGTCACAACGAATGGGAAATCACCTTTGAAGAAATCCATCGTAATGGTGCCATCGCTTATGCCATCCACGACTACACCAGATACACAGGCGATCAGACATATGTAGAAGACTACGGCATAGAAGTACTGATAGCTATCGCCAGATTTTGGTCACAGCGGGTCAACTGGTCAGAAGACAAACAACAGTATGTCATGCTCGGCGTCACAGGCCCCAATGAGTATGAAAACAATGTGCATAACAACTGGTATACAAACTATATCGCTAGCTGGTGTTTGCGGTATGCCTTGAAAATAATAGAGCAGGTCAAGCAGAAAAAAGCGGCGCACTATGCAACCTTAGTATCTAAGTTAGCCTTTGATGAAGCAGCGGAGCTCAAGCAATGGAAAGATATCACACAGAAAATGTACTACCCTTATGATGCAGAACGCAATGTCTTTTTGCAGCAAGATGGCTTCTTAGATAAAGAACTGACACCTGCTAACGCGATACCGGAAGGGGAGTATCCTATACATCAGCATTGGTCCTGGGATAGAATTTTGAGATCTTGTTATATCAAGCAAGCAGACGTACTACAGGGCTTGTATTTTTTCGAAGAGGATTTTGATCAAGAGACGATAAAAAGAAACTTCTATTTCTATGAGCCGATGACCGTACATGAGTCGTCTTTATCTCCTTGTGTCCATACGATACTGGCAGCAAAGATAGGAGACCATGACAAGGCTTATGAGATGTATCTCAGAACAGCAAGACTGGACTTAGACGATTATAATAATGACACTAAAGATGGCTTACATATCACGAGTATGGGTGGTACCTGGATGTCCGTGATCAAAGGCATCGCTGGTATGCGCATCAACAATGATATGCTTTCCTTTGCCCCTTTCTTGCCACCACAATGGACGGGCTACAGTTTCAAAATTAGGTACAGAGCTAATGTGCTGGAGGTAAAAGTGACAACAGAAAAAACTACTATTAACAATATAGCCGGCGGAGCACTTAGTATCCTTTTCAATGGAGAAGAGCACCACTTAAAATCAGGCATCCAAGACATGGCTAGCCAAGACAACATTGCTATTATTATCTGATAGCAAGAGGTCTTAACTAAAATTACTGACCAACAGAAAAAATCAAAATGAAATACAAGTTATTACTCATAATTACTTTTCTTTTAGCCTTGACCTCTTGTCAGCAAGCCACACAAAAAGGAACTGAACTGACAGAGTCACTTCAGCCTGCTACAGAACAGGTCCAGACTGACAAGTTCGGACTACCCACTTGGGCTACATCAGCCAATATCTATGAGGTCAATCTCCGACAGTATACTAAGGAGGGTACCTTCCGCGCTTTTATGGAACACCTTCCCCGACTGAAAGAGATGGGTATAGATATCCTATGGTTTATGCCGATATTTCCCATCAGTGAAAAGAACAGAAAGGGGTCGCTCGGCTCCTACTACGCTGTCTCAGATTATAAAGCTGTCAATCCAGAGCATGGAACGATGGCGGATTTTGACGCGATGGTTGCAGCCATCCATGCACAGGGAATGCACCTTATTCTAGACTGGGTACCTAATCATACAGGCTGGGATCACAGCTGGATAACAGCGCACAAAGACTGGTATACCCAAGACAAAAATGGCAACGTCATAGACCCTATAGATCCGGGTACGGGCAAGTCTTGGGGCTGGACAGATGTAGCCGACCTTAATTATGACAATACGGCGATGCGCAAGGAGATGATCAGTGATATGGCCTATTGGGTAAGGGAGAAGAAGATAGATGGATTCAGAATGGATGTAGCGCATAATGTGCCAGATGATTTTTGGGAAGCAGCGCGGGATGCGTTGTATGGGCTAGGCCGACCTATTTTTATGCTAGCAGAAGCAGAGATGGAAAACCATCTTAATAGCCGTGCTTTCCATGCCAACTATGGCTGGTCTATGCACCATCTTTTTAATGAAATAGCGAAAGGAGAAAAACCAGCCAGCCACATAGATGCGCTCTTAGCGGCAGATAAGAAAAAAATGCAGCATGGTTTCCATATCTACTTTACCTCTAATCATGACGAAAACACCTGGGCAGGAACTGTGATGGATAGGATGGGCGCCGCGCATAAGCCTTTTGCGGTGCTGGCAGCGACTCTAGGTGGTATGCCCCTAATCTATGGTGGACAAGAAGAACCACTGAAGCATCGCTTGGAATTTTTTGAGAAAGATGATATTGGATTTGGGGAGTATGCGTATGCTGATTTTTATAAAAGACTGATCAGTCTGAAGCACAATAACAGAGCCTTGTGGAATGGCAAGCATGGCGGTGCTTTGGAAAAGATCTTAGAAGATAACGAGCAGGTCTATGCCTTTGCCAGAGAAAAGGACAAGGATAAAGTGACCTGTATCTTTAATCTGAGTGGCAAGCCTACCAGTGTTACTTTAGAAACAGATATTATTGGAAACGATGCGATGACGGATCAGCAGATAAAGTGGAAAGCACAGACGGCAGTGGCGCTTGAGCCTTGGCAGTATTATGTGATTAGTTCTAAGGGGTAGAAGGTTGTTGCCAGATTTTGACAATTAAACGCTAGATACTATAATGGCGGTGTTGCCCAATTGGGAAACATATCTTATATTTGTTTATACCCTTTCCAAAAAATGAAATACAATTTTGAAGTTAAATTAATGCAAGAAGCAAGTGAGTTTATAAAATCTCAAAGTAAAGGAGCTCAAATCAAGATTGCATATAATATTCAAAAATCAAGAAGGGTTAATGATTCGAAATTATTAAAAAAGATTAACCCTCAGATATGGGAGTTTAGAACTTCATGGCAAAAAGTAGAATATAGACTTTTCGCATTTTGGGACAAAGGAGAAAATGCTATGATTATTTGTTCACATGGAATTGTAAAAAAGAGCAAGAAAACACCAAAGAAGGAAATCGAAAAAGCTCTAAAGAAAATGAAAGATTATTATGAAAAAAACTAGCAATAAAAAATTGACAACAATTGATGAGTTGACTGATCAAATTGTCGGTAAAAAGGGAACTGAAGCAAGAGAGCAATTTGAATACGAATTAGAAATTGATGTTCTAGGAACGATGATAAAAAATGCAAGGTTAAAACAAAACCTAACTCAAGAACAACTTGGAAATAGAATTGGAGTAGGGAAAGCGCAAATATCTAAACTCGAGAATAATACAAAGGATTTTCGAATCGGCACTATAATCAAAGCAGTTAAAGCATTAAATTTAAAAGTAAAACTAACCTTGGAACAAGACGAGAGTTTAGCACTAAGCTAATATATGAGGTCCAGCATTCACCGTTTCTAAAACTATCTAATTCAAATTTGAGAATTTCTCAAGATCAAATTAGACGAACGAGACATATCGTTTTCTGGCTTGTGTCATGTGATTGAATTATAGAACATATAAAATGAAAAAAAGCAAACTAGATTTTCTGAGCATATGGAATATGAGTTTTGGATTCTTAGGGATACAGTTTGGTTTTGCTTTGCAGGGGGGCTTTATGTCTAGGATTTTTCAGACGCTAGGTGCTGAGAAGGATGCGATTCCTATGCTATGGATTTTTGCACCACTGGCGGGCTTGCTTGTGCAGCCTATCATCGGGTACATGAGTGATAGGACTTGGAGTGCGCGGTGGGGGAGGCGGAAGCCTTATTTTTTTATTGGTGCGGTGCTTGCTTCGGCAGCGCTGATTTTTATGCCGCATAGTCCTGTCTTGTGGGTGGCAGTGGGCTGCCTTTTACTGCTGGATGCTTCTATCAATATCAGTATGGAACCCTTCCGAGCGCTGGTGGCGGATCTATTGCCAGAGAGTCAGCGGAGTTATGGTTTTGTGGTCCAGACCCTGATCATAGGAATAGGGACGTGGGTAGCGAGTCAGTTACCCAAGCTGCTCAACAATATGGGGGTAAGTAATGAGGCTGCTGCCAATGTCGTGCCTGCTAATGTGAAGCTAGCTTTTCTGATAGGGGGCATCGTCTTTATGGTTTCTATTCTCTATACCATCTTTACGACTAAGGAATATCCACCAGAGGACCTTACTGCTTTTGAAAAAGAGAAAAAGGAAACGGCTGGTTTTGGGAAAGGTGTCGCTGAGATTTTTCATAATATCATGAGCATGCCTCAGACGATGGTGAAGCTGGGAGTGGTGCAGTTTTTTAGTTGGTTTGCTTTCTTTACGATGTGGAGTATGGCCACGCCAGCTATCACCGAACATGTTTTCAAAGCACCCAAGCCTGATGCTAATGCCATCACTGGAGAAGCTTATAAGCTAGCTGATCTCGCCTACAATAATGCAGCGGACCTAGTGGGTTCAGCGATGGGCACCTATGGGCTGACCTCCATGCTCTTTGCCTTGATACTCACCTTTATTACGAGGAGTTATAATATCAATCGTAAGTTGGTCCATATGGTCAGTCTTATCATAGGAGGGCTAGGATTTTTCCTTATGCTCCGCACGTCAGATCAGACTATGCTACATCTATGTTTTGCCTTGATAGGTATTTCATGGGGGAGCATCTTGTCTATGCCGTATGCGATGTTATCCAGTGCTATAGACCCTAAAAAGATGGGTATGTACATGGGTCTTTTCAATATGTTTATAGTCATCCCACAGATAGTAGCGGCGGTGGGCGGGATTAATTTTGCATACAAGACCTTCTTTGGAGATAGCATTATCAATACAATGCTGCTGGCGGGGGCCTGCCTGGTAATATCAGGGCTCTGCAATCTACTTATCACGAATCCAGCAGCTATAAAGTATCAAGAGTAGCTGAGCTGTTTGTTTTTTGAGCTTATTATCTGTCTAAATAGTCAAGAAGTACAGTAGAAATCTTTATAACTTTAGATTGCTTGAAATTTTATAGAATTGGGGCAACGTTTCTTATCGCTCAGAGATAATAGTGTTGTAAGCATTATCCTTTGATTAAAACAACTTCCATGAGGACTCTTCTACTCTTTCTTTCTGTGCTGGTCATTCAGCAGACAGCTAACTGTTGTTCTTGGGATTACTGGTCTTTTTGCAGGACTGTTGAAAATTTCGAATCGCGATATAATAACACGACCATAGTAACTGGTGTGGTTGTAAGTGCAGATGATGACGGTGTAGATTTTGAGATTATAGATGTGCTAGCAGGGGTAGAGACTAGGTCTACAGTAAGAATATGGGATGGGACGGATTTTGATTGTAATGGTTTGCATTCTATGGCAGTAAGTGATTTTCTAAGGGTAGGTGATCGCATCGTTATCAATATGCCGCTCATAGATCAGATAGAAAATCCTTGGGATGTCATAGGTGACTATAGAATGCCTATGCCCTGGGGACTTAATCCTATTCTGCGCATTGTAGATGGAATGGTGACTGGATTGATAGTGGGATATTATAACCAGGACTCAGCACTGTGGGAGATGGGTTATGATTACTTTGTTGATGAGCTGCTAAATAGTGGCATCTGCGAACTTGATTTCCCTAATGTCAATGTTAGCTTTTTCTATGATAAAGATCTTGATGGCATAAGAGATTATAATGAGAACTTTCTACCTATAGGTGCGATAGAAACATCTAACCTAGGTGATTTTCAAAATTTCAAACGAACAGGCATTTTCCTTTATGCCCCTCTTGGTCCGATGACGATTACGTATGACCCTAGCTATAATTCAGATTGGACAACGAGTACCGAGAGCTTTTTTGAGCTGGAAGTAGATTCTATTTTTACACCTAATGTGCGGATAGGCTTAACACCTACTGCAGAATATTCTAGAATGGTCTACAATCTCACGCATGAAAGATTTAGATGTGGGGAGGATATTTCTTTTGAGTTTTCCATAACAAATGAGGGTACGGTGCCGCAGTCTGGCACCTTTTGGGTGCAGATAGATTCTAGAATAGAGAAAATTGTTTTCGAGGAAGATCCAGCTTATATAGATCTGGATAATGGTGTCTTTGGGTGGGATTACGAAGAACTAGATGCTTACGAAACGCTTAGAATTCCAGCCCAGGTCACGGCACCCTTAATTGAAGACCCTGATGAGGTAGGGGAGATATATGTCTTTAAGATGGGAGAAGAATTTGATAGTTCAAGAGAGCCATTGGCTTGTCATGAAGTAGAACTACGTTGTGCTTTTGATCCTAATGATAAGCAGGTCTTTCCTCTAAGAGAGGATAAGCTCGCTCTCATCTCAGCGCCTTTAAAGTATACGATCAGATTCCAAAACACTGGAAACGATTACGCCAGAAACGTTGTGGTTACTGATACTTTAGATGAAAGATTAGATCTCAGTACATTCAAGTTGCTTTCTACGAGCCACCCTCGAAACCTTACAATTTCTTCTAATGAGGGGTATGACAAAAAGTTTGATTTCAATAATATTTTTCTTGCAGATAGTATCTCGGACGAACCCAATAGTCATGGGTATATTACCTTTTCTATTTCTGTAAAGCCAGACATGCCTGTAGAGACTGAGATAGATAATACCGCCAGTATTTATTTTGATTTCAATCCAGCTATAGTAACGAATACTGTACAAAGTATTATGGTAGATAGCTTTCCGACTAACAGCTTAGTGAATATTGAAAATATGGATGTCTCTTTCTATCCTAATCCTGCCATGGATGAGCTGGTTTTTAGCGAGGAGGTGGAAGAAGTTTTTCTTTACGACCTATCAGGAAGACTGGTGAAAAGAGCAGGGCCAACGTCATTGCTGAAGATCACTGATGTGGATGAAGGTATGTATATGATGGTGCTAAGAAAAGCTAAGCAGAGAGTAACAAGAAGAGTGGTTGTGATGAGATGATGTAATAAGATGACGTTTCTCTGAGTCGGCTGACTACCTATGAATCATAATAGTTTAGTATTAAGTAAATAACACAAGATGAAAACTTATATCACCTTCTTCTTTTTCCTTTTCAGTACCACCTGCTGGTCTCAAATTCCTGTATGGCTTAATTGTCTGAGTGGAGAACAAGTACATGACAGTGCGGAGACGGATGCTTCTCTGTGGATAGCAACTTCTGGGGGTCTGGTAGTGCGGGATAAGCTGACTGGTGAGAACAGCTATTATAATTGTGCAAATTCAGACCTACAAACGAATCATATAGATCAGGTAAAAGTAGATTCTGATCAGGTCGTATGGATAGACAATAATGGACTGACTTCTATTCAGAATGGGGTCTGGACTAGATACCCCGATATCAGTGGCAGACTTACGCTAGATGAAAATGGTGACATTCTGATTGCATCCATAGAGGGGGTATACAAATGGAAGGGAATGTCTTTTGATCTGATCCCACAAGATGGACAGGCGTTTAATATTATCTCTGATGTCATAGTCGATAAAACGAATGGAGATATTTGGGTCAGTTCTTATACTTTCGGTCTATTCTGGGTAAGCGTATACAGAGATGGACAATGGAAAACTTTTGATGATGGTAATTCAGAGCTCCCCTTTGAATCTCCTACTGGTAATCAATTTTCTTTTGACTCAGATAACATCTTGTGGCTTGCTACTTATAATGGTTTGTATAGCTATGATGGCACATGGACAAATAGAACTAGCGCATTCTTATTAGAACAAGAACTTCTAGTAGACGTGGTTCATGATATGCAA
The DNA here is from genome assembly GCA_938002665.1 of uncultured Saprospiraceae bacterium. GTDB lineage: Bacteria > Bacteroidota > Bacteroidia > Chitinophagales > Saprospiraceae > RFSX01. The sequence continues at coordinate 29,510 of CALLAE010000151.1, forward strand.
GGGAATGGCTACGTACTTTCTAC
>CALLAE010000152.1 GCA_938002665.1 uncultured Saprospiraceae bacterium
AACACCTCTATTACAGTCAGTGATGAAGGTAGTGGCATTCCTCAAAGCGAAAAAAATAAAATATGGGATAAGTTCTATAGAATAGGGAATGAAGAGACGAGAGAGCAGCCTGGCACAGGGCTCGGCTTGTGGATAGCCAAACAGATAGTCTCCGCTCACAGAGGCCAGATCAGCTACCGCCCTAACCACCCTACTGGCTCAACCTTCCTCATCTCACTGCCCGCCGTATCATGAGAATATTACTTGTAGAAGACGAAGTGAGCTTAAGAAAGCTGGTCAGCCTCAATCTATCCATGGAAGGTTACGAGGTAGAAACAGCAGAAAATGGACAAGTCGCTCTGGCTAAGCTAGATGAAGCTTATTATGATCTCATGATTCTAGATCTCATGTTGCCTAAAGTCAGCGGTCTAGATGTTCTCACCACCCTAAGACTGACTAATGCTAAACTCCCTGTCATCATTACTTCAGCAAAAGATAGTTCTTCTGATCGGATCCAAGGACTCAAGGAAGGAGCGGATGATTATCTAGTAAAACCATTTGAAATAGAGGAGCTAGTAATTAGAATACAAAGGCTACTAGAAAGAACTCAGAATCAAGTTACAGACCCTATACTAGAAAGCTACACTTTCGGACCTAACCATATCAATTTCGAGACTTTTGTTGGGGAAACAGCGCAAGGCAAGGTAGAGCTGAAACAAAAAGAATTGCTCATCTTGAAATTCCTAATTGCCAAAAAAAACCAGGTTGTTTCTAGACAAGATATTCTTAGAAAAGTATGGGGCTATGATGTCTATCCTTCCACAAGGACTATAGATAATTTTATCTCCAGCCTGAGGAAGTACTTTGAAGAGGACATAAAAAATCCTAAATATATTCTCTCAGTTCGTGGCATCGGTTACAAATTTGTCAACAATAGCGACTAGAAATTTAGTGCTAGCCCTATACCATTTTGTTGTATACCGATAGAAAGCTTGGTAGTCTGGCTTTCGATTTCAGTGAGTTTCTCATTATAATTCAACAGCATGTCTTTTCGTCTATTTTTTATAGGAATGAGTATGGCATTATTCAGTCCTATAATAATACCAGTACTCAGCACACCTGTCAGAAAGATGACCACCTCTATGGGCACTGAAGAGTCGTTTTGCATCTGAGTGGAGTTATAGATTGCATAGCCGGTTGCACCAACCATTCCAATAGAAGAATAATTTATGAACTTAAGAATAGAGCGCGATCTGTCAAACTTTTTAAAAAGACGGAGTTGTTCTTGATCATGTGAAAAGAACTCTTCGAACTTATGGAGCTTAGCAGTTTTAGTGCCGTCTGAATATGTTGTGTATGTAACTTTCTTCAGTATTTGCCTTTGGGAATAAGAATAGGACACCAGACTGACTATCAATAAAAGCGTAGTAGTAATTATTCTTACCATGACAACAAAGTTATATCATAATAAATATGATGAGTAGGGACCACTGGCATATGATATACACAATCAACTAGTTAGAGATTAAAATTATCTTAGATTCCAATTAACTATATTTAGTATTGAGCTGCTCTAAAAATACAACCTACAAGATAAGCCTTACTTTGTTTTCAATAGCAATAATATGGCTATTCTCCTCTTGCCAAACCACCAATGAAAACAGCTCTTATTATCCGATTCAAGTAAAAAAGCATAGAGGAGCACATGTCTTTGGGCTAGACAGCACTACGAGTTTCGAGTTCCTACATCGTAATAATATAGACTGGGTGACCATCGTACCGTGGGGGTATCAGGAAAATTGCAATAGTGCAGAGGTCGGGCATAATCGTGGAGATAGTATTCAGCTATTAAAAACGAACAAAATGTACCATGACCAAATAAAGCAACTACAGAAAGCTGGATTTAAAGTTTTTATAAAACCACATATTTGGATTCTTAATCCTGGAGCAGGTAAGTGGCGTTCTGACATCATGCCTAGTTCAGAGAAGGAGTGGAAAAAGTGGCGAGTAACGTACAGAGAATTTATTCTGAGATACTTAGAAGTTGCTATAGAAGCTGATGCAGAAATGTTCTGTATAGGTACTGAACTGACAAGATTGACTATGGAAGAATCTGATTTTTGGAATGAGTTGATAGAGGAGGTCCGTCTAAGGTATTCAGGAAAAATAACCTATGCTGCAAACTGGTACAAAGAATACGAGGCGGTCTCTTTTTGGGACAAGCTAGATTACATAGGTGTACAAGCCTACTTTCCATTAGTAAACAAAAAACTGCCTTCTGTATCTGAAATTTCTAAAGGATGGAATAAATACAAACCTTCACTAGAAGCAAAATCTGAAAAATATAACAAGCCCATACTCTTCACAGAAATCGGCTACAAGAGCTGCGAGGACAGTGCAATTCATCCTTGGGAGTGGATAGAAGATCATAATGGAACTGAAAAAAAGCACAGTGCTATAACTCAAGAAAATTGCTATAAGTCATTTTTCAATACCATCTGGCCAGAACCTTGGTTTGCAGGAGCGCATCTGTGGCAGTGGAACACCTACTATGTAGATAGAAATATGGAAAATACTAATATAGACTTTACACCACAAGGCAAGCCCGCTGAGAATGTCATAGGTATCGGCTTTGCCAGAACTAAAAATTAATAGTTAGTATTCATTATCATAGACGATCACTTGTTCAAAGAGCGCTTCATAGTCTTTCACAAATTTTAAATGTAAAGGATCAATCTGATAGGCTTCTTGCTTCTCTACACTTTCAAAAAAAACATTGATAGCATAATCATAAGTATTATCGACTACTTCTCTAAGTTCTGTTTTTGCCGGAGGACCCCAATAGAATTTCGCAATGCTAGGCACCTTAGCTAACTCCACCAGCCCTTGCTCAAAGGCTTTCATCTGCTCATCTGATGTATCCTCAGTAAACCAAAAGTAGACAGTATGTATCAGGCCAGAAGAAGGAATAGAGGATACTTCTACAGAACCAGCTTGCTGCACTTTACAACTAGCAATAAACAATATAAACAATAGAGCAACAGACAATTTTTTCATAGATAAGCTATTGAGTGAAGGCCATATGAACCTGACACAAGTTACAATCTATTGCTCAATTCATCTTCATGCTTCTTAAAAGACCAGAGCTTATTAACTCTGAAAAACTGCAATCAATTTGCTAGCTAATAGACAGTTCATACTTATATCCGGATGATGGAACAGAGTTTGCTATATATTATAGATACAAAATCCGATTCATGAAATCTATGACCTTATTTTTCCTCGTTAGTCTATTCTTTTCATTCTTAGACTCAGACACTACCGACACTGCTCATAATGATACTGTCAGCATAGAACTGATAAATGCAGAAAGACTAGACTTCTCTTTTTCTGTAGAGCACAAGAAAGTTAGAAATCAGATTCATGTCAAATCAGATGAGCCACTTAGATCTCTTAGACTAGTAGATGGCAGTAAGAACATTAAATCATACAAAAGCATAGGCTCTAATCTTGTCGTTCTTCCTATGACAGATTTTACCGCTGGTGATTCCCACTTTATAGAAGTGAAGTTCATTAATGTGGAAACTGTCGTGATGGCTAAGGTGACTGTAGCTGAAGACGATTCCAGCAAGATCCACTAAGGTTTTTATAAGGTTTTCTAAGGTTCTATTTCACAATTTTGAAAGTAGTCCTTCTATTCTGCTGATGCTGAGCTGATGTACAATCATCACATCGACATTTGACAGATGGATTTGCTTCTCCATATCCTTTGGCGACAAGTCGCTCAGGTGCTATACCATTCTCTTGCAGATACTGTACCGCAGATTCAGCTCTTCTTTGAGATAGGTTCTGATTATACTCCACCTCGCCCCTACAATCTGTATGCGAGGACAACTGAATTTTCAAAGCACTGTTGAGTTCTAATAATTGCTTAAGACTGTCTAGACTGGGTCTAGCATCCTTTCTTATTTCCCATCTTTCATAATCATAGTAGATATTTTGTAAGACTATCTCTTTGTCATACAGTATTCTATCCATAGCGATTTCTACATTGATGGTTGTATCAGAGGTGAGTGGTTTTGTAAGATAGGTAGAGACAGCCATTTCTTTAACTATAAAATCTTTTTTGCTGGACAAAAAGACAAGATTAGTATTAGGTAATACTTCCATGATATGCCTTCCTGACTGATCAGTAACCACTGACTTATTTTCTCTCATACCAGAAATCTCTAACTGAGCACCAGCGATAGCCTCTCTAGATATAATCTTTTTATTAGGATCACCATCTTCATACTTCAGCTCTACGACTTTTGCTGACAGATACATCTTGCCAGTTTTCTCCGCTATATCTTTTTTAGGCTCTTCGTCCTCTACCTCCTTGGATTTATATTTCGTAAAAAAGAAAATATCATCCCCTGCCCCTTCATTTCTGGAAGAAGAAAGATATCCTTGTAATAATATCTCACCGTCATATCTTGCAGTAGGATCTATCGCTAAGCCAAAATCATCCGCACCACTATTTATAGGTATACCCATATTCTGTGGACTGGACCATGACCCATTAGCTCTCAGATACGAACTGAATATATCATAGCCCCCATAGCCCGGTAGTTTATCTGAAGAAAAGTAAAGTGTATCACCATAACTAGTAGGAAATTTTTCATTACCTAAAGAATTGATAGCGCTGGGCATGAGGTCTGGCTCAGTCCAGCCACCTTCTATTCTCTCTGAGTAATAGAGATCATAGGTACCATCACTGCCTGCTGGAGCAGCTGAAAAAATCAGGACACTATCATTCTCGATGAGGCAAGGGTGGGCAAAGTTAGTCTTCTCACCAAAGAACATAAGGGGCTCCGGCTCCATCCAGAAACCATTAGGTCGATGACTGAAATAGATGCGGCAATGCTGATCTCTGAGATCTATAGACTCACAGCGAGTAAAATAAATTTCATTCTGATCTTTACTAAAACATGCAGTGCCTTCATTAGCACCAGTATTGAGAATGGCGTCAAAATTATTGACCTTACGTCCACTGATATTTACAACATAGAGGTCAGAAAAAGAATTGCCTGTCCAGTTATAAGTTTTGCCACCTATACTCTCTTCTCTGTCGGAAGTAAAAACAAGATGGTCATCATCTAAGTAAGAAGGACTGTACTCTCCATACTTAGTATTAGCAACAAAATTGACGAGGTTATAATCCGTAATATTTTTTTTCTGCTGGACCGCATCTTTGCACAGCTTAGCTTCTTGATTCCAGATCTTGTCATAAGTTTCTACAAAAGCTTTCTCAAAGAGCGGGTAAGCTTTCTCATATTGTTCATTCTTTTTGTATGCGTAGGCCAACTGGGTCTGATAAGAACCGGACCTATTGTAATCCAGCACAGTTTCATACCATTGGACTGCCTTGTCATAATCCAGAAGAAGGTCATAGGATTTTGCTAGGTATAGGGCTTTCCTCAATTTCACTTCTCTGTCATTAGTCTTATGGTACTCTTCTTCTAGCATTTCTATGGCTACAGCGTATTGCTTTAGCTGAAAAGCAGTATCACCATCTTTGACTTTTTTTGTTACGGTACAGGAAGTTAAAAAGAGAGCTAGCATAGCAATCGTGCTCACGGCTAGAGCGATGCCTCGTGCGGGTTCTAGTCCCGCTCCGGGTACTTTGTGCTTACTATTGATTCTCTTTTCCATATGAGCTAACAAATTAACGATTCAGCCACTTTCTTGTTGCTAAATATTGCTTAAATGTATAGCTGCACATAAAATTCAATTTACATCATCCCCTCAAAAAAAGCCCATATGGCGTGGGAATCACCTACAGGAATGAAAGTCCAGCTCTTAACCTGAAGGTTAAAGGAGAAAACACCGCTTGCTAGGCCTTCATAAAAAAAGCCCCTAGATCATCTGACCTAGAGGCTTGCATTTTTATTTAACTAGCTGAACCTATCTAGCTGACTTAGCAGCCTTAGAGAAGCTTTTCTTAGATTCTAATTTCTTAGGCTTAAGATCTGTAGACAAATCTCTCACTATCGGTGTTGCCACAAAGATAGAAGAGTAAGTACCCACGATAATACCTATGATCAATGCAAAAGCAAAACCCTTAATACTTCCACCACCAAAAATAAATAATGGTGTAATCATGATCAATGTTGTAATTGATGTGATGATTGTTCTAGAGAAAGTACTATTGATGGCCATGTTAAGAATCGTATCTGTTTCTTTCTTAGGATAGATGCCTAAGAATTCTCTGATTCTATCAAATAAGACCACGGTATCATTTATAGAATAACCGATTACTGTAAGGATAGCTGCAATGAATGCCTGATCTATTTCCAAAGCAAAAGGAACGATTCCATGCAGAATAGAGAAGATAGATAAGACGATCAAGGTATCATGCGCTAAGGCCGTCACGGCACCTAGACTGTATTGCCACTTATTGAATCTGATGAAGATGTATAAGAAGATAAGTAACAAGGCAAAGGTACCTGCGTAGATCGAACTCGTCTTAATATCATCTGCTATCGTAGGTCCTACTTTACTCGAACTCGTCACGTGGGCTACACCGATAGCATCAGTTAGCTTAAACTGGTCAAAAGGAACACTACTACCTGTTACACCTGTGATGCCTTCATGTAGCTTAGCGATAACTTTATCAGCAGCCTCTCCGCTTTTATCGTTGACAAGATAATCAGTTACGATATTGAAAGTGTTCTTAGTATCTACTGCTTTGACTACAGGAGAAGAACCGAAAGCCGTTGCAAGGCCAGACTCTAGTGCTTCTTTATTCACATTAGTTCCTTCAGGAAACTCGACGTTATAAGAATACCCTCCTTTGAAATCTACGCCTAAGTCAAAACCTCTCATAACCATAGAAGCCAGACCAGCAAAAAGAATAAATCCAGAAATGAAATAAGCAATCTTTCTCTTACCTAACCAGTCTATATTAAGATTAGCAAAAGCATTCTTAGACATGCCTGTCCAGAAGCTGATATTTCTATCTCCTTTAGTCCACCAGTCTATCATCATTCTGCCTATAAGAACGGCTGTAAATAATGATGAAAGTACACCGATGATCAATACTACTGCGAATCCTTTAATAGGTCCCATTCCGAAATAAGCTAGTACCACAGCAACCAATAAGGTCGTGACATTGGCATCTATAATCGCAGAATAAGAATGCCTGAATCCATCATTAATAGAAGCTAGTAAAGACTTTCCAGCTCGCAACTCCTCTCTGATTCTTTCATAGATGATCACGTTAGCATCTACCGCCATACCGATGGTCAGTACGATACCTGCTATACCTGGTAAGGTTAGTACCGTTCCAAAAGAAGCCAAAGCTCCAAAGATGAAGAACATATTCAGTAACAAGGCTAAGATGGAAACGATACCTGCTGAGCCATAATAGAACATCATGAAAATTAGTATCAATCCAAATCCAACTAAGAGAGACTTAATAGAACTACTGATGTTCTTAGCTCCTAATGAAGGTCCTACTGTAGATTCTTGTATCGTTCTGATACCTGCAGGTAGCTTTCCTATTTCTAGTAAGCTCGCAAAATCTGATGCTTCTTGTACTGAGAAGTTTCCTGTGATCTGTGTATTCCCACCTGGGATAGGACCATTAACTCTAGGTGCAGAGATAACTTCACCATCTATGCAGATAGCCACTTCTCTGTTACCATTATTAGCCGCCTTGGTTGTCATCTCTGACCACTTCTGAGCACCTTTGTTATTCATACTAAGATTAACTGTCATCTCACCTGTTACAGGATCAGGAGAATGTCCTGCCTTCACAATGACATCACCTTCTAGAGGTGCTTTTTCAGAACCAGATATCTTCTTGATCAAGTACAACATATAGTTACCTGTATCTTCTCCACTCGTATAATCTATGTGAGATTTTCTTCCCCATAAGAATTCTGAATCTATAGGAAAAAGACTTTTGATATTAGGCCTATTAAGCATTTCCATTACCGTCTTTCTCTTGTTCTTCTCCACAAAACCCATATTGCAGGCAGAATAAGAACCATCATTCAAAGTCAACAAACTCAATAATGGACCAGCATTCATCAATGGCTCAGTAGACTTAGGGACAACTCTAAAAGTAGAGTCACCCGTAAGGTTACCTAGTGTATCTATAGAAGGCGTCCATATCGTATCAAACTCTGGCGTTGTGTTTTCCACTGTTTCTGTTTCTCCACCTTTCAGTCTCTCATCTGCTTGTCTGAACTTAGCCAGAAGATTATTATCTGAAGTTCTGTAAGTATCCCAGAACTCTAGTGCCGCAGCAGAACCAAGAAATTCTCTTGCTCTTTCCGGGTTTTCTATACCTGGCATCTCTACGAGAATGAGATCTCTTGTATCATCTAGAGAAACATTAGGCTGAGTTACACCTAACTTATCTATTCTTTCTTTCAGCATTTTGAAAGTTAGATTAACTGTCTCATCTGCTTTCTCTCTTAGAATTCTTATGACCTCACCATCACCTGATTCCGTATTGATAAGATCTTGCATAGAGGCATCTCTACGGAAGATATAGGCCAGCTTCTTTTTGTTAGGCTGCTTTGCATAAGCCTGACCAAATAGACTGATGAAATCTGACTGAGAGTCACTCTGTGCTGCTTCTGCAGCGTCGAGCGCAGCATTGAACGCTTCATCCTTACTATTTCTAGATAGGTTCTGGAGCATTTCTTTCAGGTCTACCTGAAGCACAGAACTCATCCCACCCTTAAGGTCTAGACCTAGAGCAAGTTGTTTTTGTTTGAGGTCATTATAAGTAAAAGACCCTAAGCCTGGAATACTGAAAATATTCTCAGACGAAATAGAATCCAAGTAAGAAGCTTTTGCATTTTTTCTAGCTTGGTAGGCATCTTCGCCAGGGTTATTCTGTACATATTGTTCTGCATATGCTACAGCATTCTTTTCTACGTTCCTTGTAGGAACCATGTAGAACATTTGAAGTAAAGTCACTAATACTAAGAGTACTAGAAAGATTTTGATTAATCCGTTTCCTTGCATTGTTATATAGTTTGTAAAGTATTTTTCAAATAGGTAAAGGGCTCTGCCTCACTGTCTTAAACATATATAAATAAATTATAATATGTTTTGAACTGACTTTGTAATAAGTCATGTTACAGCCTAGCTATTGCTAAGCCATTCTAAGTTAGGCTGAGGTGTTGGCTCGGGTAGAGCTACTCTTGGAGTAATAGGTCCAGCGTTTGAGCTGAGTAGGTATTTTAGGTAGGCCGGCCTCTTTGGGGAGTTGGCTATTCTCTATAGTGTAAGGAAGAACTACGAGCGCTAAGGGCTCATTATCGAGCATTTTACCAGGCGATGTATCGACATCATTGGGCTTTGGCTCTTGCGGGGTCTGCTTATTAGTATTAGTCAGCCCTTCACCTGTACTACCTGGAATTTCAGGTTCATCTGCTTCACATTCTGCGCCGAGCTGGCTTAAATCATAGCCTATGAGCTCACTTACCTTGCCATCTAAGGCTTTGTCCACCATGGGCACGAGGCCATTGGCGATAAGGACAAGTAAGATGATATGTTGTATAATGCGCATACGTTGGTAGCAATAATCCGCAAATATATGGTTTTTAGCGCTTTGGGGCTATAAATTTTGGGCATGTGAGTTAGGTGGTAAGGAAACTCATCCCGAAAAACTATCCTCTCTTCTTAAGCTTCTTAAGAGAGGGTCAAAATCTCCACAGATGATTTTGGGGTGAGTTTTAATACTAACTTTCAACTCATCCCCGGCCCTTCTCTTACGAAGAGAAGGGAGCGCTACCCGCTCTGTCAACACCTACCTTCTTTCCAAGAGAGGGCCAAAATCTCTTTTGGAGATTTTGGGGTGAGTTAAAATTTCTGGTAGCTCATTTCTACAAAAGCCATTGAGGGCGAGCTTTCCCTCTCTGGAGAGCTCTGGAGAGGGCCAAAGAGAGGAATATTCTGAGGCTTACTTTTTTGTGTCTCATTTTTTTGTCAGAATTAG
>CALLAE010000153.1 GCA_938002665.1 uncultured Saprospiraceae bacterium
TAGAGGCTGATGTTTCATATAGGAAAAAGTTAAAGGAGAAAGCGTTGGAACTAGATGTGATTACTGAGAATAATAACCCCTATCACAAAAAAACCACAGCTGATCGCTTGACTTTGGCTGGACAGTTGAGGACTATGCGGGAACAAAAAGTTATAGAACTACAACAACTTAGGCAATCGCATGTTCAAACTATTTCTGAGATAAATTGCTTTTCTGAGATGTTTATGTTGTGGAAGCAAACTTATCTTCTTCTGATGAAGCATCAGGAAGAAAGACTAAGTGAGAATGACCTAACCAATCTGCAGGTTATCGCAAACTTGTGTGCAGAAGACTATGGAGATGTTGTGCACTGGGCAGAAGGATTATTGTCGGCTTATCTCCCTAATGGTTACTTTGAGAATGATTGTGGAGAAAGTATAGATCAGAGGTCATTTAGCTCCAAGAAAAGCAAAGATTTCAAAGTTTTTCCTAATCCTGTAAAAGAGGTTATCACAGTAGAGATAAGTGATTTTGAGGATTGTACAATCAGATTAAAAGGTATAGATGGCAAAGTAATATTTAGTCATAAAATGACTGCAAACCTCTATCAACTGGAGGTCGCTTCCCTCTCCGCTGGATTATATTATATTGAAAAGAGAACTGAAAATGGAATCCCTGAAGTAAAGAAGATTGTGGTAAAAGATTAATTATTGTTACAGAGAGCCTTGTTTAAATAAGGCTCTCTGTTTGTAATTTTAAAATAGTAGAGTTCTTGAAGTTATATAGTATTCTAATAGTCTTTCTATTTCATTTCAGTCTTTGTTCTCAAAGCAGGCAGGACTACTATTGGCCATTCGGAAGAGGAGATAATACTTCATTTATTGATTTTCGATCAAAACCTATAAAAAGTGAAGTGAGAATAAGTCCTGTTGGTTTTGATCGAACCAATGCCAGTATCTGTGATAATGAAGGCAAGCTTTTGTTTTACACCAATGGTTGTCAGGTTGCAGACAGTACGCATGAGGTCATGTCTGGAGGGGATAGTCTTAATATAAATTTCTTTTTTACTGAAGTTTTGAATGGTTGTCAGTATGGGTATAGGGAAAAACAAGGCATTGTAATTCTGCCTGACCCTGCAGCTATAGAGGGATATTACATAATTCACAAGCCAAGAGATTTAGACTCGATAACTTTTGATTTTTCCCAGCAATACATTTTATCCAGCTATGTAGATCTGAGTCACAATGAAGGCAAAGGAGCTGTTACCTCTAAGAATGACACTATACTGGACAGGCAGTATATACAATCAGGACATATGACAGCCATCCAACATGCCAATGGCAAAGACTGGTGGATACTTCAGCCTGGAGATTCTCACTCAGGGGATATCTATTTTAGGATACTCCTCAGCAGTGATACTATCCGTGTGGATAGTCAGTATGTAGAGCTACCTTATATTGAGGATGTGTGGCCTAGTAAGGCTACTGCTGGCGGTTATTCCCGCTTTTCCCCTGATGGTACTAAGTACGCCTATTTTAATCTATGGGATGGGTTGCACTTGTATGATTTCGACAGAGAGACTGGGCTGTTATCTAATGGTGTAGATTTGGATTTTGGATGGGAAAGGAATAATAATGTGTGGTTGAGTTCGGTGGAGTTTAGTCCTAATTCCAGATTCATTTATCTTATAAATACTTTTAGTCTGTATCAGTTAGACACCTGGGCAGATGATCTGATGGGTAGTCTGACACATATTGCAGATAGAAACCCTGTGGTACTCTCAGACTGGGATCACTTTCATATGATGGCAGCAGGGCCGGACTGTAAGATCTATATCCGCTCAGGTTCCAGTACGGACTATCTCAATGTCATCCACAGTCCTAATAAGAAGGGAGAGGATTGCGATTTTCGTCAGGCAGATATGATGCTTGCGGCAAGAACAGGTAGGGGTAATTTTCCATATTTTCCACGGTTTAGAGTAGACGAGACAGAGAAGTGTGATTCTACTATCACTATGGTGAATGGTATAGATGTGTTCTGGAGGAAGGATCTAAAAGTATTTCCTAATCCTGTATCAGACTACCTGACTCTAGAGCTTCCTGAGCATGCTAGTGGCTACTTACGTCTGGTAAATGTTTCTGGAGAGATAGTGCTGGAACGAGAAATTTTTAGATTGGGAACTCAGGAATATAGGGTAGACCTATCTACGCTATCTGCAGGAGTCTACCTTGTGGACTATCTGCCTAAGGATAATGTGGATAGGCAGATATATACTGCTCGGGTGGTGAAGGAATGATAGTGGGTTCTTCGACTCGTTGTATTTAGTTTATAACTTGTTTTATATCTCTATTTTATAGTCAGCTGGAAGCAACTGAAACTCCCAAAATGCAACTATATGTTGAAAGAACTCAAAAATGGATCTAATATTTGCTAGCAATTTAGCACAAATAACCCCTTAAATGTAACACTATTTGTCACAAATAACCCCTTATATATTACATAATCTGTAACAAATAACCCCTTATATGTGACATTGCACTTCTAAATCTCCTACATTTGCCGTATGTACAGGAGAAAAATAATGACCGCATTGCTTGAATGGAAAGCAGCAGAGCACAACAAACCACTGATATTAAGAGGTGCTAGGCAGGTTGGAAAAACTACTGTCGCTAAGCAGCTAGGTAAAGAATATGAGGTTTTTGTTCATCTCAATCTTGAAAGAGAGAAGGATGCACAATACTTCGAGAGCACTGACGAGGTCAAAGCAATTTGGGAAAGGATTCTGCTAGATAGAAATATAAAGGCTACAAAAAGTATCCTATTATTTATAGATGAGATACAAGAGGTCCCTAAAGCCATTCAGCTACTCAGATACTTTTACGAGGACTTAGGCCACTTAGATGTACTGGCCGCTGGATCGCTGCTGGAATTTGCTCTTGCAGAGGTACCCTCTTTTCCTGTGGGAAGGGTAGTGATGAGGATGCTTTATCCAATGGATTTCGAGGAGTTTTTAGGAGCCTTAGATGAAAATTTAGCTTTAGAATATTACTCTGGCAATCCACTAGATGAAATAGCGCATAATAAATTATTAGCTCTATTCAATGAGTACATGATAGTAGGAGGTATGCCTGAAGTCGTATCTACCTATGTGGAGAATGAGAGAAGATTGACCGCACTGAATGAAGTCTACAGTTCTATATGGGACAACTGTGTCAATGATATAGAGAAGTATGGAAGTAACAAAACTGAAAGACGAATCCTAAGACATATAATATCTACCGCACCACAGGTGAGAGATAGAATCACCTTTTCTGGCTTTGGTAATTCTGCATACAAATCTCGGGAAGTGGGAGAAGCATTTAGAAAGTTAGACAAGGCAGGTCTCATACGTCTTATCTATCCTACTAATAGTGTAGCCTTACCTATCCAACTCAACTATAGACGTAAACCCAAAATTCAATTCCTAGATACAGGTCTGCTCAATTATGCTTCAGGACTTCAGGGAGAAATGTTAGGAACCAGAGATATGAATAGTCTCTACAAGGGGTACCTTACTAATCATATGATGATACAAGAGCTCATCGCCACAAATAATAAGTACGGTTATGTGCCAGCTTTCTGGACCAGAGAAAATGCCAATGCCAATGCCGAAGTAGACTTAGTTGTCTCTTTGCAAAATAAACTCATACCTATTGAAGTAAAGTCAGGAAAAAGCGGACGACTGCGCTCTTTGCATGAGTATATGGATAGATGTGAGCACACCACGGCTGTACGCTTTTTAGCCAATACTTATTCAGAAGAAAAAATTACAACCCAGAAGGGCAAGACCTATGCTCTACTTAATCTACCTTACTTTACTGTATCCAGACTGGATGACCTTATCTCATTGTAGGGTTGGGACATTTTGTTTCTAATAGTCAATGGTGTTATGAGATATGTTATATCTGATGCCTCCACCCAAGAAGTTGGTCGAGTAGGAACGGAGCTCATCATTATGGTCGCTTCTTCTAAGGTATTGCAAGTCCAGATAGAAATTATGAAACAACTCATAGCTCACATTAAGATCAAAGAGCTGGATGCTACTGAGGGCCCCTTGGTTTTGAGTAATGCCATAATCCGCATTTCGGGTTACATCAGGTGAGAGGATGTCAGCTCCATAATTGATATCTGTATTTCTGCCCACTTGTGTGCTCAGGTAGCGGGCGGTAGCGATGAGCTTCTGAGTGGGCTGGTAGCGTAGCTTGAAGATGAGCTCTGTAAAGTTAGCGCCTAGCGGGTGGGCGAGGGGCTGATTGTAGTGACTGTAGTTGGCTACTGAGAGATTTGGGAAGTCAAGGCTCTGAACTCTGTGTGAATAGGTAAAGGGTCTGACACTGTTATATTCCACCTGACCATCTAGATGATCTATACCAGCGATATTCATATACTTAAGGCCTAGCTGCAGACCATATTTGTTGCCCCACCATTCTGATCCAGATCGCAGTTCTGTAAAATTTATATCGTCAAGTAGAAACTGTCCGTAAAGGGAAAGTCTTTTAAGAAAATTCCACTTGGCGTTCATGCCTAGGATTACATTGTCAGGGCTATCCAGTTGGAATTCTACTGTACGGTAGAAGATGACCGGATTGAGATATTGCAGTTCGAAGTTATTTTCTCTACTGAATACGATACCTTCAAAAAGACCCAATTCAAAATTGTCACCTGGCTTGTAACTAAAGTAATGGGCAGCCATGTATTTTTTGGGTAGCAGATCATTGTTAGGTGTATATCGGGCAGAGTGAGTAGCGAGTTCAGTGAAGAGACTTTGATAGTGTAGCTTCCA
>CALLAE010000154.1 GCA_938002665.1 uncultured Saprospiraceae bacterium
AATAACCTTTGGGCAGTGTTCTTTTTAATACATAATGAGATTTATTTAGAATGAGCTTGAATTTTAATAATGACCAAGAGGCTGTAGACAGCCTAGCTGGAGCTTACCAAAAGTTAAGGTCTGAGATAGGCAAAGTGATCATAGGTCAGGATGAGGTTGTTAAAACTGTCCTTATTTCTCTTTTCAGTAATGGTCATAGTCTTCTGGTAGGAGTACCGGGCTTAGCAAAGACCTTACTCGTTAGTACTATTTCAGAAGTACTCGACTTGTCATTTAAAAGAATCCAGTTTACGCCGGATCTTATGCCTTCTGATATTACAGGAGCTGAGATACTAGACGAAAGCAGATCCTTTAAGTTTAACAAAGGGCCACTTTTTGCCAATATCGTACTTGCGGATGAGATAAATAGAACACCACCTAAGACGCAGGCTGCACTACTAGAGGCAATGCAAGAAAGATCAGTAACTATTAGTGGCGTCAGACATGTATTACCTAAGCCCTTTTTTGTATTGGCTACCCAAAACCCTATAGAGCAAGAAGGAACCTATCCCCTTCCAGAGGCGCAGCTGGATAGATTTATGTTTAACATACCACTAGATTATCCTTCTTATCAAGAAGAAATAGCAGTCGTAAAATCTACGACTACAACTAATGAAGTATCACTCAGCAACATCGTGTCCGCAGAGGAGATACTGGGATACCAGCAACTTATAAGAAAAATACCTATTGCGGATAACGTTCTAGAATATGCAGTATCACTAGCTAGTAAGACCAGACCAGGAACTGATATGGCTACAGAAGCAGTGAATAATTACATAAGCTGGGGTGCTGGCCCAAGAGCTTCTCAGTTCCTAGTGCTAGGTGCTAAAACCCATGCCGCTATAAATGGTAAGTATTCTCCAGACAAGGAGGATGTACAAGCCATCGCTAATTATGTACTCAGACATAGAATCGTCAGAAACTATAAAGCAGAGGCAGAGGGCATTACTGAAGAAAATGTGATAGGAGGCCTGCTATAGTCCCGCATATAAAGATATCTAAGAGCTCTAAGCCTTGTGTTTAGGGCTCTTTTAGTATACACCAAAAGAGTGAAAATTATCATCTAATTTTGTGACAAGACTCTGAAAACGAAATTGTATTCATGACGTTCAAGGCATTTCATAAAATCTTCTTCTTTATAACACTGCTTTTCCTAGTGGCCTGTAATTCTGAGGTGACTAAGAATATGGAGCCCAAAGGCACTGCTCTAGGAAAAATGCATGAAATAGTAGTCGTTGCTGACAAGGAAATATGGGATGGTGCAGTAGGAGACACTTTCAGATATTACTTCGAATCTGCCTATCCTATCATGCCACAACCCGAACCCATGTTTGACCTTAGGCATTTCACCATAGAAGAACTCAATGTCCAACCTCTGCGTAAAGAACTGAGAACTTATACCATCCTAGCAGATCTTTCTGATGCGGATTCTCCTACCACTCAGATGGTACGGAAAGATCTAGGCTCTGAAAAGTTTGACTATGCCATGAAACCAGATGCCAACCTCTCTTCTGTAGGGAAAGACAAGTGGGCAAGAGGCCAGCTACTCATATATCTCTATGGGGCAGACAGAAATATACTTCAAAAATCTATCAGGGAAAGCTTCCCCGCTGCGGCCAAGCGTATACATAAACATGACGCTACGCAACTCAAATCTAGCATCTATGTTGACAGGGTCAATCTCGGTCTCACCAGTCAGGTGAAAGAACGGTTTGGTATCGACTTTGATGTGCCGGGGGACTTTGTAGTCGCTACAGATGATACACAGAACAATGTACTCTGGCTAAGAAAAGTAGGCGATAAAGCTGATCAGAATATCGTGATCAAAAAAGTAGCCTATACCGACCAAAAACAACTCAGCAAAGAAGGTATCATCGCTATGAGAAATGAATTCGGTAGTACCTATGTCACTTCTGACGAAGAAAATGATGTCATGGTCGTAGATGAAGAGCACCTACCTGTATATGAGTACAGTTTCAATATAGACGAGCACTATGGGAAGGAATTAAGAGGCATCTGGGAAATGACTAACACTTTTTCGGGAGGGCCCTTCTTCACTTATGTGATACTGAATGAGAAAAAGAAAGAACTCATCTTCGTCGATGTCTTTGTGCTAGCTCCTGGCACCAGCAAGCGTAACCATATGATGCAACTGGATCATATAGTCAAGAATGCCAAGATAGTTTCTTAGTCGACACAGCTTATACGAAGGCAGTTCTACTGTTCGTTAGAACAATCTATGGATAGGAGAACATTTACTAAAGGGATGGCGGGACTGGTAGGCACTGGCCTATTGACTGGCCTTTACACTTGGCAGGTAGAACCCTTTTGGTTAGAGTTTGTCCATCAGCCCTTAGCTATAAAGCAGCTACCCACAGCATTAGCAGGTAAGACCTTGATGCAGATCAGTGATATGCATGTCGGAAATAGATTTGATTATAAATACCTGATCTCTTCTCTTCAAAAAGCACAAACCTTCCAGCC
>CALLAE010000155.1 GCA_938002665.1 uncultured Saprospiraceae bacterium
GAATGAAGAAGAGGTGATAAACAATAGTTGCATAGATAATTGGGAATGTAACTTTACTATTTCTCTTGACTCGAAAGTTGATATTGACGAATATTTTGGGAAGTCAACTGGCAATAAAATGGTATTCCAGATGATCAATGAAACTGAAGGAGATCTTACTATTGCGGATGACGAATACACGATTATCTTAGTATTTGAAATAGATGATACTCAGGGTAATTTTTCAGTACGAGATGCAGAGTTGGAAGATTTGAAAGTCTATTATAGAAGAGTATGCTATTGTGTGGAGACAGACTTTTTCCCTATCACCTTAGGTTGCCTCCAGGGCAAAGAACAATCAGACGGGACATGGCTGGTGCAAGGAAACTTAAACTCTCCGCTTTCGCATGGAACTAAAAGAATAAAATTCGATGCGAGCTTTAAGATCTAATCATAATTAGCTAGTTGGTAGGGTTAGCAAATGCCTACTTTAGATCGAGCTGTAGGTCACTGATTGTTTCAGACCAAAATACTTTGGCAAAGCCTCTTTGATAAAATAATTCCAGCCACCCACGCCACTTTCTCTTTTGAATTCTATTATATCAGCTGGATGATCCTCCAATACTTTGGCTGTCAAAGTCAGCTTAGTACTCCCCGCGCTCTCCTCATTCAGTGCATAGGTCACTAGCGAAACACCAGGGTAGCCTGTAAAGGTCCACTGTACACTGATAGCTTCTTGAGGTACCACAGCAGTGACTTCCCAATTGTGTGGGAAGACTCGGCCTTCATTAGTCAATGTAAAGCTCGTCCTAAAGCCTACCTCTGCTTTAAAGTCAGGCATAACATCGAAAAACCAGTGCCGCATTTTATCTGGATCTGTCAGGGCTTCCCATAGCTCCACTTTGCTTACTGGAAATAAGTGTTCTACAATGATAGGTTCTTCCGTCGTTTTCATTCTGCGTTTTGACTAGCCGTTTTTGATATGTTTATTAGGGAGGTGTTCCCAGGAGTTGCATCTTTCCACCAACTCTTTTTTGAAGGTCTTGTAGAAGGCCTTAGTATTGTAGCTTCCTTCCTCAAAGTGCTTACGCATAGAGGCCTCTATCGTTTTCTTTAGCTGCGCTTCCAGTTCATCTATAAAGCCATCTATTTTTATCTTAGCCATAACATCTGCATTTGATTATCCTTCTGATAGATTTTCGTGGATATCTGTTTTGTAAGCCATAAGTGCTGGCAATAAGGCTGCCAATAAACCTAGCGCTATCGTACCACCAAATAATAACAACTCTTTTCCATGAGTTGTCCATGCTGCAAACTGATAGTTGTACTTGTCTTGTAAGTTACCCCCTAGAGCTGACATACTAAAATGGCTGACGACCATTCCCAGTAAAAACCCAAGCACAGCTAAGATTAGTCCTTCTAGCAAAATAAGCGTTAGCAACTTAGTCGGCTTACCGCCCATTACTCTGAGCAGTGACAGCTCATACTTACGACGTTTTAGTGAATTGAGCAAAGAGACAAAAATGCTGATAGCAGATACGATAGCAATAAGCAAAGCAAGTAACTGCAGGGCCTTGGTGCCTACTCCCATCATGTCATATAATCTATTGATCTCGTAGGCAGGAGAGGCTGCTTGTAGGTCGGTATTTTCATTGATGTTACGAGGCATGGTTAAGGCCTGAAAATTTGTTTTATTCTTAAACCGCACTAGAATAGAAGTGATATCCTTATGCTCATGGGTTAAGAGATGTGCACGACTCAGATCGTTCTGATGGTTGTGAGCAGAATGATCGTGTCCATGTCCGCTGTGATCATGGTGGTCTCCGTGGTCGTGGTCTTGTCCATCATGATTATACCCTTCGTGGTCATGGTCATGTCCATCATGTTCATGGTCATGCCCTTCATGATCATGATCGTGCTCTTCTTCATCATGATCATGTCCTTCATGGTCGTGGTCATGTACTGCCCAGACGGATTCAGTACTTACTAGAATGAGTTGATCTATAACACTACCAGTGGGCTTGAGTATGCCGACGACAGTCAGCGTGCCGTGATCGTGCTGTAAGTCTTCATCATCTGTAAATCCATGTGAGCTTTTAAATTTTGAACCCAATTTAAGGCCTAAGGTTTTAGCCACTTCATCACCTATGGTAACATCGTATAGATTGTTCCACAGTTTTCCTTTGTTGATTTCTGCATCATAGAATTTTAGAAAAGTATGATCTGTGCCTATAATACGATAACCCTTATGATTATCTCCCAGAGAAAGAGGCGCAGATTGTGCAATGAGCGGATGTTTTTCTCTTAGAAATGGGGTCGCTTCTTTGATAGAGATATTTCCCGTAGGTGCATCTATATGATACATGGCACTGAGTATCATCTGCAGTGGGCTGCCTTTTGCTCCTACGACCATATCTACACCAGCAAGATTTTTTTCAAATTTGTCTTTGAGTTGTGTATTCAGTAACAGAATAAAATTGATAAGGCCGATGCCTAGCGTTAGCAAGACGAGGTTTAAAAAAAGATTAAGTGGGTCATGGATAATATTTCTCCACGCCAATTTGATCAGGTTCATCTTAGTGGAGTTCTATGTGGTTAGAAAATATATTTTTTAGTCTGCTGTCATGCGTGACGATTACGAGTGCAGCATTGACGGTTTCTGCTTGCTTGAGGAGTAGCTCTACTACTTCATTACAGTTTTTATCATCTAAGGCAGAAGTGGGCTCATCAGCGAGGATGAGTTTAGGATTATTAACTAAGGCCCGTGCGATGGATAGTCGTTGTTGTTCTCCTTGACTCATGGTATGTGTTTTTGCGGAGGCTCGTGTGGAGATATTGAGAGAGGAGAGCAGCTGGTCTATTCTTTGTTTATCCACTTTTTGTTCTGCCATGCTTTGTGCGAGGACAAGATTTTCTCTAGCAGAGACGGCTTGTACAAAATGGGGCTTCTGGAATACTAGTCCTATGTTCTGTCCTCTAAAGGTGTCTAGGGCATTAGAGCCTTGGCTATATAGAGTGGTATTATCTATGATAACCTTTCCTTCTGTTGGCTTAAGTATACCTGCAAGGATATGCAGTAGAGTCGTCTTTCCTACGCCGGAGCTTCCTAAGACTAATAAGGTCTCTGAGGGCTGGCAGGATATATCAGGAAAATTAAATTTCTGAGACTTATTATATTGATGAGATAGATTTTTTGTTTCTAGCATTCTGGCTTTTGATTATTAGCTGCAAGATAAGAAAGACTGCTTATTCTTTTTGGCCATTGTGTAGACAGAATCAACTAATCGTCTAGAATACCCCAATAAAAAAATGGCACCCGCCTCACCACGGATGCCATTCACTAAACTACTAACTTACTTAACTTATTACTACTATGCTTTTTCAAAGTTTCTGAAAAGAGCTCTGCCTTCCTCATCTTTGATCATAAGAACGTAGTCGCCTCCTTCTAGGTTGCTTATCTTAATTTCATTGATTTTAGACTGCGTAGAGAGACGACTTATCACTTCTCCTTTTGGCTTGAAGATGACCCACTCAAGATTCTGTGTTTGCTCTCCTTTTAGAGATACTTTCAGAATGCCTTTTGTTTCATCTTTTTCCAGAACTAATTCTACACTTGGGATGAGCAGGAGAACGTCCTTTTTTTCTGCTGGATCTATGAGTGCAAGAGAATCTTCTATTGCATCTATAGAGTTAGCTAAGGTTCCTAGGTCTTTTGTTGTGATAGTAGCGACCGAGAGAGCTACTAATTGACTTGTACAGAATACTGCAAGGCAAGCCATGACGGAAATTGTTCGTTTCATAGACAATGATTTATTGAGTGATCCTTTCACTCAGATTTACTAATGGTTGTTTTTGTCTTAAATTTCCACTTCCTACATAACTGAGAGAAGTGGAAGTTATGTGTTACCCCTTTAGGTAAAGTTTGTTACTTATATATATCTCCTAAGTGGTAGAAACGTTTCCTTTGAAACTGTTTTTTTTCTTCTTTTTAGTAAGATATTCTACTTATACAATACAGTAAAGGGTATTAATGTGTCAATGGAGACAAGGTTTTATTTGAGGATTAACTTTTTATCTTGATATGCAAGATTTTTCTAAGTAAAAAGGCTTCGCATAACCTTTCACATATACGGAGTCAAGTATCCATGATAAAGTTGGAACGGTTTCAGAAATTAATATGAATACTTTTTGAAAAGCTATTCGGCGTTTTGAACAGAGGTGAGGAATTAGATTATTTCTCCGCCAGAACTACTTGTCTAAACTTCATGAAATAGTCAAAGAAGGAAATAACCGTCAGTGCAAGAGATACATAGATAATCAACATATACTGGTCAAAATTGATCAGCATAGCAATAAAGCCAGCAAAGAGAATGGCTGTTTTGTATTTGCCTAGCATACTGGCCTTTATTTCTACTCTATTATAGCTGGTGTAGATACGCATACCCATGACAAAGATTTCTCTGTAGAGGATGACAAAAGTCACCCAGCAGGGAATCTTATCTGCGACGGTAAATACCAATAAGGCAGAAAGTACAAAGAGTTTGTCTGCAGTAAAATCATGTATAGCACCCAGATAACTGGTCTTTTTCTCCAATCTAGCGACGTAGCCATCTAGAAAATCTGTAAGGCCAGCTACAATGACAGTCACCAGAATAAAAACCTCCTTATGTTCCCAGTCTGATAAATATATAAGGGTCAAAGGGGTGAATATGACCCTCAGAAAACTGATAAATTGTGCCCAGTGCAAGTGTTTCACATGGGAAAGATAGTATAATTATCAGCTCATCCCTTTATTTATAGGAAGCTGGACTAAAGAGATGCCATATTTACAATGATTTTATACTATTGCAGTCATAATGTCACACTATGGCAAATGGCATCGGGTTTGATAAACCTACTACGTTGATTCAATTTTAGTAATTAGATATTCAAAATATAGAAATATGGAAAAAGGACAAATTTCAGTAACGGCGGATAATATATTTCCGATAATTAAGAAATTTCTCTACTCTGACCAGGAAATATTCCTCAGAGAGCTCATCTCCAATGCCACAGATGCCACGACTAAGATTCAGACTTTGTCTTCCAAAGGGGAGTTTAAAGGAGAACTAGGGGAGTTGACTATAGATATTATTCTAGATGAGAAGAAAAAAACCCTGACTATCAGAGATAGAGGGATAGGAATGACGGAAGCAGAGGTGAAAAAGTATCTCAATGAAGTGGCTTTCTCCTCTGCAGATTCTTTTCTAAAGAAGTATCAGGATGAAGCTAATATTATAGGTCATTTTGGTTTAGGTTTTTACAGTGCCTTTATGGTGGCTGACAAGGTAGATGTCATTACCAGATCATATAAGAAGTCAGCCAAAGCAGTCAAGTGGTCGTGTAAGGGAGATCCTAAATTCCAGTTAGGGCCAGCAGAAAGAGATTTTAGAGGGACAGATATCGTCTTGCACATCTCTGATGATAGCACAGAGTTTCTAGCAGAAAGCAGAATACAAAGTCTCCTAGATAAGTATTCTAAGTTTTTACCTTTTCCAATTAGATTCGGTACCAAGACAAGAACAGAGTGGGAAGGCGAAGGTGAAGACAGAAAGTCTACTGAGGTCGTAGAAGATAATATTATCAATAATACTGAGCCTCTATGGAAAAAGAAGCCTGCCAAAATTAAGGAAGAGCAGTACAAGGACTTCTACAGAGAACTCTACCCGATGAGTCAAGAGCCTTTATTCTGGATACATCTAAATATAGATTTTCCATTCAATCTGACTGGTGTCTTATATTTTCCTAAGCTCAATAACTCTCTAGAGATACAAAAGAATAAAATCCAACTCTACAGTAACCAAGTCTATGTCACTGATGATGTGAAAGAGATCGTGCCAGAATTTTTGTTACTTCTACATGGCGTTATAGATTCTCCTGATATCCCATTGAATGTTTCTAGATCTTACCTACAGAGCGATAGCAATGTGAGAAAGATCACCAGCTACATCACTAAGAAGGTAGCGGATAAACTAAAGTCCCTTTATAAAAAAGATAAGGAAGGTTTTGAGTCCAAGTGGAATGATGTAGGGACTTTCGTCAAATACGGTATGCTCTCCGATGAGAAGTTCTTTGACAAAGCAAAAGCATTTTGCCTCACTAAGAATACGGATAATGAATTTATGCTTTTCGATGAGTATGTAGAGAAAGTAAAAGTTAATCAGACTGATAAGCATAACAGAACTGTAATCCTCTATGCTAACAATGCTAAAGATCAGCATTCATACATAGAATCTGCAAAGAGTTACGGCTATGATGTATTGCTTATGGATAATGTGATAGACAATCATTTCATGCAGCACATGGAACACAAGGGTACAGATATCACATTTGTAAGAGTAGATTCTGATACTGCGGATAAGCTGGTGCAGAAAGATGAAGAGAAGGCGTCAGTGCTATCAGAAAAGGAAGAGGAAAAAGTAAAGACTTTATTTACAGATTCTCTTGGGGATCTTAAAGGCGGTCAGATAGAGTTGAGGCCTTTGTCGCCAGAAGATCATCCTGTCATGATTACTAAGCCAGAGTTTATGAGAAGGATGAAAGAGATGCAGATGATGCAAGGTATGAATCTAGGAGATATGCCTGAGAGCCACAATGTGGTTGTGAACACGAATCATCCTCTTATTTCTGAGAAGTTACTAGGGAAAATAAAAGGAGAGAAGAAAGAGCACTTTGCTAAGTATCT
The DNA here is from genome assembly GCA_938002665.1 of uncultured Saprospiraceae bacterium. Classification (GTDB taxonomy): domain Bacteria; phylum Bacteroidota; class Bacteroidia; order Chitinophagales; family Saprospiraceae; genus RFSX01. The sequence goes on from CALLAE010000155.1 coordinate 6,704, forward strand.
CTATAACCTTGCAAGACTGAATCAGAACATGCTGAAGGGAGAAGAGTTGAGTAATTTTATTAAGACTAGTATTGAGTTTTTGAAATAGTTATCCTAGTTCTAGGAAATAAATTATAATGGAGGGCTAGCAGAAATGCTGGCCCTTTTTTATTTTTTAGTAATGTTCGGCGTAGTCTGCAGTTGAGCTTTGTGTAGAGCTGCTTACGTCATATAGATATTGAAAATTCTGTTTTCAGCAATGCTGTCAAAACATAGTCTTGTAAAGATTAGCGACGTAGGCGTCTTCCCGCTTTTGTATTTCGACAGCCTACGCCGAGCAAATTACTTTTTATTTTTTTTGTAATGTTCGGCGTAGTCTGAAGTTGAGCTTTGTGTAGAGCTGCCTACGTCATATAGATATTGAAAATTCTGTTTTCAGCAATGCTGTCAAGACAGAGTCTTGGAAACCCGCTTTACACCGCTACAGCCTACGCCGAGCAAATTACTTTTTATTTTTTTTTGTAATGTTCGGCGTAGTCTGAAGTTGAGCTTTGTGTAGAGCTGCCTACGTCGTATAGATACTGAAAATTGTGTTTTCAGCAATGCTATCAAGACAGAGTCTTGAAAAGATGACCGACGTAGGCGTCTTCCCGCTTTACACCGCTGCAGCCTACGCCGAGCAAATTACTTTTTATTTTTTTTGTAATGTTCGGCATAGTCTGAAGTGGAGCTTTGTGTAGAGCTGCCTACGTATAGATATTGAAAATTCTGTTTTCAGCAATGCTATCAAGACAGAGTCTTGAAAGGATTGGCGACATAGGCGTCTTCCCGCTATACACCGCTACAGCCTGCGCCGAGCAAATTACTTTTTATTTTTTTTGTAATGTTCGGCATAGTCTGAAGTCGAGCTTAGTGTAGAGCTGCCTACGTCATATAGATACTGAAAATTCTGTTTTCAGAAAAATCATATTAACTCCACCACACCAAAAGACCCACCCACATGAAAGTCAGGCTCCTCAGTCTTAGGATCCACCCACGTAGACCACTGAATAATTCCTAGGTCGTTTTCTATAGCTGTGCAGTGTCCTCTATAAAAACCCATTTCTATCCGCCCGCCCTTTAGTAAATCGAGCTGCTGTAGTGTAGCTAGTCGCAATCTTCCACTCAGCGTATAGACTCCTTCCTTTTGCTCCACTTCTATCCCTAACTCATCTGGCCATACCCACTCCCGATCAAACTGTCTATAATGCTCTGCTCTATAATCCAGTACCCTGCCATGAGGATCCATTTCAAGACAATAGTAGGGTTGCATTTTCACATCACTTCTAAAGAATAATTCCACCCGTTCAGAATGGCGGACCTCTAACTTATGATTAACTTTTACATAGACTAGCGGTGCTGGCCCTTCCGCGATAAACTGGAAGTGTAGGTGACTATCGTTGCAATAAATTTTGAAAGTAGTCTTTGGGCCATCAGCATCCCAAGGGTAGAGGAGCTGACCATGAGTCTCTATCTCTGACCAGTGAGGAAGACCAATCGCTTTAGTAAGTATAATTTTTTTCAAATGCATTCTGAGATTGTGATAGTTTACAATCTGTAAATTAATATTAATTGAGACTACATATGATAAACAACTCTCATTAAGCACTTCAATACTTTTACAATCGAAATTATCTATGAAATTGCTATTTATAACTCTGTGTTCTATAACCTTACTTAGTAGTTGTGAGTTGGGATTAGAAGAAAAATTAGATGAGGTAGATCTTACTCAGTATTCACCATATCTTATTGGGAGAGAAAAATTACATGAAACTTATATGTTTCATAAAGATATTTTATTAGCTCAAGATAATGTCATTCTTACTCATAACTCCTTTGATGTGCCAGAATGGTGGATAGCAGCTTATGACAAAAATACTCTTGAGAAAGTATGGCACTGGCAAGATATCTATGAT
>CALLAE010000156.1 GCA_938002665.1 uncultured Saprospiraceae bacterium
AAAATGGAAAAGAATCAATATGGTAAATCAGGCTGGACGCCTGAAAGAATGAATTCTCAAGAAGGTAAAACGTTTGTTATCACTGGCACCACAAGCGGTACAGGTTATGAAGCAGCCAAGATATTACTTTCCAAAGGAGCAAAGGTTGTCATGCTGAATCGCAATTCTAAAAAATCAGCTACGACAATTTCAGCCTATAAAAAAGAACTGGGAAACAACATTTCTGTCTCATCTATTCATATGGACTTGGCAGAGCAATCCTCAGTTAGGAAAGCTGCAGAAGAAGTACTCAGGACAGTTCCACAAATCGATGCTCTCATATGTAATGCAGCCATCGCTCAGGTGCCAAAACGGAAACTAACCGTAGATGGATGGGAAAGTCAGATGGGGGTAAATTACTTTGGACATTTCACCTTACAAGCTTTGCTCTACCCTCTAGTAGAAAAATCCAAAGGACGTATTGTAACCGTAGGCAGTATGGGATATGATATGGGATTGAAAACTATAAAATTTGATGATCTCAATTGGGACAAAGACTATAGTCCTAATAATGCCTACAGCCAAAGTAAACTAGCACAGATTATGTCAGTCTATGAATTACAAGACAGGTTAGAACATGCTGGAAAAACAGCTATCCAAGCCTATGCTTGCCACCCAGGATCTTCAAGAACAGCACTCATCTCTACTAGTGGCAGCTTTATGATGAGAGCTATTTTTGGTCTAATGAAATTGTCCCCCTTAACTCAACCCGCTGAAAAAGGAGCCTATCCACAATTAATGTGCGCGACAGAAAAAGAACTGGATCAAAAAGAATTCTATGGACCTACAGGTAGAAGCAATTGGGTCGGGCCCGTGGGAGCACATGAATTAAAACCACATGCCAAAGACAATAAGCTAAGCAAGAAACTATGGGATGTCTCCGAGGAACTTACAGGCGTAAAGTGGAAAATCTAAAATAAAATCATGGAGATAATAAAAGCAGCCACAGAATGGGCAAAAGCAGAAGTAGCCTCATCGATGATCTTTATGCTTTTCGGTCTTATATACATCTTAGGGTCTATAGGTTTCTGGAAATTTGGCAATACTGTTCTGACCAAAGCATTGGTTATACCCTTATTGATTGCAGGAGGTCTTTTGTTGAGTGCTGGAATCAGTTTTTACCTCAGCAACAAATCCTTACTCGCAAATTTCGAAACAGATTTCAATAAGAACCCAGTCACCGTTATAGAGGCTGAAAGTAAAAGAACAGCAAGCACAATAAACACTTATGAAAAAGTGGCTCTAAAAGTTTTCCCTGCAATTATCTTAGTATCAGCACTGGCAGCCTTTTTTATCTCCAACCCAATAATCAGAGTCATAAGCATTGCAATAATTGCATTTCTATCAGTACTAGTTTTACTGGACAGCCTAGCTCTAAAAAGAATGAAGACCTATCATCATCAATTGGAGATAGCAAAACAACAACACTAAAACTAATGAGAAAGAAAACAAAGTCACTTTTCGAAACTCCTCTAATTTTTCACAAGCTTAAAAGATTCTGTCCCGATATCTGAGGTGAGATATAAAATGTAAATTCCAGAGTCAAGCATACTAAGGTCCAAGTAATCTTTTAGCTTCCCTCCTTTGAATACTTCCATCCCGCTCAAATTATAGATACTCCAGTCACTATAAGTATCTGAGCAATCAAAATATAAGATGTCAGTTACAGGATTGGGATACATACATACTCAAAGCTCATCTCCAGCCGCTTCATGGGCAGTAGAAGAAACTTTATTTAAATCCAACAAACCTATATAACTAAATATAGGACCTGTCACACCAGGCGTTTCAGGAGGAATACTAGGCTGTCTATGTCTGATGGTCAGCGCAAATCTACCCTGGCCCAGATAAGATGTACCCATAAGAAAAACAGCTAAATTTTCATTAGGCGTTTTCCCAGAAGCGAGAGTATGACATACACCTGAATCATCAAAACCAAGAATATCGAAACGTGTATAATCCTCCTTATCATACACCTTAGTCATGTATATTTTATCATTTATCATGTCTACAGATACGCTAGCTCTTTCTTTGTCGGCTATATTATATGAGATACTTTTCTTGTTAAGTAACTCTCCACCAATTGTGAAGAGATAGCAAGTACCCGTGCTCGGCACATTTGGCTCAAACTGGTTTTGTATTGCAACTACTAACTTATCCTCAGTGTACCTAAATGACAAAAGGCTTTTCTCTTCAGTATTATCCTGTATAAAATTTGTAATGTTTACAGATTTTATAATTTTGAAATCATCAATCAAAAGTACTTCTACGTACAATGAGTCATTTTGCATGCGACCTCCAAAGACATAAGAGTACCGTCCTTGATGGTCAAACCATGCATTATTGCTTCGATTCTGAACAAATGGAATGGTCCTAGTTATTGTATCTGACTCTACGAGAATACCATTAATATCAATAGTAGAAAATAGAATCCACATTGACGAGGTATTATCGACAATAGAAGAGCCCGACGAAACAAAGTCTATTTTTCTAAATTTACTAGAATCGTAACTGTAATAAGTCTTAACGTATCTACTCGCAATATGAATGGAATTGTCAAGATCAGAATGATCAGTTCTTATCTCTTCGATTACATCACCAGTATACAAGTCTATTCTTATAAGTGCTATATGACCTTCGCTCCAAGAAGGGTAGGTAAGGTTTTCGATATGACGACCTTCTTCAATAAGGTACAGTTCTAGGACCTTATCCTTGACTAAAAAATTATTAACGTATCGTCTTGTAAACTGTTCTTCTGAATACTCTACTTTCTCCCAGACCATAGAGCCATCATCAATTTTTCTGAACTCTACAAGATACCCTTCTTTATTATAAGCATTAGAATTCTTAACGCTGAGCAAGAATCTATTACCTATATTTACAGGGGCCTGCACAGTTACAAAATCCTGCTTGTACACATCTAGGCTATCTATTTCATAATAGTCTTGCCAACATAGATAATCACTATCAAATTCGACTTTTATCAGTTCTTGGCTAAACAACTGAACTGATATAAGAATTAACACAACAATAAAATGGTACATAACTTTTACTATAAAACATCTTATGCCTAAATATAAATTTAGGCATAAGATACTTGTTTATTATCTAAATATAGATTCACAACTATTATCACAGCCTCTTGAAGCAGGAAACAAACATGGCTCTGAAATCTGACAATCACTTCCTAAATTGACAATTTCTTCACTAAGAAGATCTACTTTTATTGTCTAGGCTAAGTCAGAAATTATAGTCATAGAATTGCATGAGTAATGAAATTGTGATAGGATCTTTTTCAGTCACAATAGGACATTCGAAAATGATAAAGCCTGATCTGATTTCAGAAGAGAATGGACAAAATCATATAATAGCAGCCTGTCTGCATTGCCCCAGCCTAAGCCTTATAATCGCGCATACGCATCTGCAGCACTCCCAGTATCCCTTCCTGCACTATACTCATATTCATTTTAGAAGTGCCCAGCTCCCTATCTACAAAAGTGATTGGGATCTCTTTTATTTTATAGCCTAGTGAATGGCAGTAGTATTTCATTTCTATCTGAAAAGCATAGCCCACAAAGGTGATTTTAGACAGATCCATCCGTTCTAGCACTTCTCTTTTATAGATGACAAATCCAGCAGTAGGATCCTTGACGGGCATCCCTGTGACTATTCTGGTATACAGAGAAGCTCCGTAAGAAAGCATGAGTCTGTATTTATTCCAGTTTTTAAAACCTCCCCCTTTTACATATCGGCTGCCCACGACCATACCTACTCCTTGTTCCTGGCAAGCTTCTACGAGGCGGGGCACATCTTTAGGGTTGTGGCTAAAATCAGCATCCATCTCCATAATGCAATCATATCCCTTTTCTAGACCAAACTTAAATCCTCTGATATATGCCGTCCCTAGGCCTTGCTTCCCTTGACGTTCTATGAGATGGAGTCTTTCGTTATAGAGCGCTTGGAGTTCTTTCACCTTTGCCCCTGTTCCATCTGGTGATCCATCATCTACGATGAGTAAATTATAACTCTCTGAGAGACCGAGTACAGCAGCTGTAATAGCCTCTATATTTTCTATCTCATTATAAGTGGGGATTATGATTAGGACTTCCGACAAGCTCTTTGTTTATTCTATTGATATTAGCGCATTCAATATTATTTAGAATATCAGTAGAAACCTAATTTGAAAAAGATTAACATTTTATTCTGCTAGCATCTCCATGACCACTTCTACAATATCTTCCACCTGCGGCTTAGAAAAATAATCGCCATCAGAACCGAAAGCGCATCTATGTTCTTTAGCACTAAGCGTCCTAGGCTTTCCATCTAGATAGAAGTATCCGCCTTGCTCTTCTAAGACTTTTTGCATCATAAAGGCTGTACTACCTCCAGGCACATCTTCATCCAAGAACAAAACCTTATTAGTCTTCTTGAGCGATTCTAAAATTTTGTGTTCTAAGTCAAACGGAATCAAGGTCTGCACGTCTATGAGTTCTATACTATATGGCAACGCTGCCATTCTTTCTATGGCTTCCTGTGCATAACGTACATTGGGACCATAGGTAACTATGGTCAAATCTTGCCCTTCTGTTATAATTTCTGGCACGCCGAGAGACACTGTAAACTCTGATAAATTTTCAGGAAGTCTCTCTTTGATACGGTAGCCATTGAGTACTTCTACAACGATACCCGGGTCCGAAGACTGCAATAAGGTGTTGTACATACCAGCTGCCTGAACAAAGTTTCTCGGCACACAGATATACATCCCTCTGAGACTACCTAACATAAGACTGAGCGGAGAGCCTGCATGCCAGATACCTTCTAGTCTATGGCCTCGCGTTCGGATAATGGCTGGAGCCATCTGGAGATTATTACTTCTATATCTAAGAGTAGCAAGATCATCTGTCAGAGGTGCTAAGCCATAGATAAGATAATCTATGTATTGTATTTCTGCTATCGGTCTCAGACCTCGCATCGCCATACCGATGGCCTGACCCATAATGCTCCACTCTCTAATGCCCGTATCGAATATCCTCTGCTCCCCATACTTTTCTTGCAGTCCTGCAAAGCCCTGATTCACATCTCCTATGTTCCCTACGTCCTCACCGAATGCGAAAGTGTGGGGATACTTTTCGAAGATCTCATCGAAGAACTTATTGATGATCTCATAACCATTTAGCAATTTGGAGTCATCTTTATAGATCGGTGCTATTACGGGGATAGCTAGGGCGGACTTATCCGAGTTACTGTATAGATGGCTGTCATAAGTAGTCGCTCCATAATCTTTTGCACCTCCCACAAATGTCTCTAGGGAGTCAGGGACTGGCGTACTCTGAATGAGCATTTCTGATCTTAGCTGCCTAGCCATTCCAGTCACTTCACCGAAAGCTAGCGGTAGTGGTTTACTCAGTTCTTCAGCTATTTCCTGAGAGGTCTGAGTAGCAGGTATTTCTTGGATAAGGTTTAGGAGTTCATTCCTCTTGGTATTGATACCATCTTGGTACTTTTTCCATGCTGCCTTACTCCCTTCCTTCACCTTTGCTTTAGCCTCTGCTTTGAGTTTGTCTAATTCTTCCTGAGAGGCAAATTCGTTTTCTAAGATCCACTCCTCCATTATTTTCAGGCCATCAAATTCCTTTTCCCATTCTAGCCTTTCTTTGGACTTATAGCGTTCATGTGATCCCGAAGTAGAGTGGCCTTGCGGCTGGGTGCATTCTGTGACGTGTATAAGGACTGGCCTATGTTCTTCTCTGATCTGTGAGATGGCTCTATCATAGACATTTATAAGCCCGGCATAATCCCAGGCTTTCACTGTGTATATTAGGATACCACCATCTTCATCCTCACGGAAGCCTTCTAGAGCCTTAGAGATATTGCCCTTAGTTGTCTGTAGATCCGTGGGAACGGAGATGCCATATCCATCATCCCAGACCATGACCGCAAGAGGGACCTTAGCAACTGCAGCTGCATTCATCGTTTCCCAGAAAATACCTTCTGAAGTACTTGCATCACCTATAGAACAAAAGACGACTTCATTTCCATCATTAGAAAATTGCTTGGACTTATCTATTTCTGGAAGTGCTCTGTATTTTTTAGAAGCAATGGCAAGGCCGAGTGCACGAGCCATCTGTCCACCTGTGGAAGAGATATCTGAACTAACATTATAACTGTCAGTATGCTTTAACCAATTGTCATTATTATCTATAAGCGCAGTGGCAAAGTGATTATTCATCTGTCTGCCTCCACTGAAGGGGTCCTGAGCTGGATCAGCATAGAGCTGAGCAAAATAGTCTTCTACTGTACATAGACCTGTAGCAAACATCCAGGTCTGATCTCGGTAATAACCTGATCTGAAATCGCCTTTTTTAAAGAAATGAGCTAAGGCGACTTGAGGAATTTCCTTGCCATCTCCTAATATTCCAAACTTTGCTTTGCCTGTAAGCACTTCTTTTCGTCCTAAAAGACTGGCCTCTCTACTCAAACATGCTATCCAAAAATCATTGACTACCTGCTTGATATTTTCTACATCTTTTTGGTCTAAATTACTTTCGAGGGCAATATCAGGTATGGGTATCATCTATTCC
>CALLAE010000157.1 GCA_938002665.1 uncultured Saprospiraceae bacterium
TTGAGCTGATTGGCAGTGACAGTAGAAAATATTTGTAAGGAGCCATTAGGCCATCTAACCTCGACTGAATCAACTGATTCTGCCTCTGCAATTCCTATGACCAAGTTATAATCTACTGAAGACTGAAAACCCCTGGATGGAATGAGTTCTCTAGTCAACATCTTGCCTGCTGTATACACTTTTACCTTTGAGCCAATGGCTGCAGCATTAGGCGAGACATACTCTAACTTGAAACTAATGGAATTGCCTTGACTAATGTTCCTCAAGATATCAGCTGGTTGATTGACATTATTAATGACTAGATCAAGGTCACCATCATTATCCAGATCACCATAAGCTGCTCCATTAGAAAAAGTCTGCTTGTCCATACCCCACTCTACAGCTTTGTCCTCAAACTTTAAAGCCCCCTGATTTCTAAAAAATTTGTTCACTAAAGGAACAGAAGGCATCTGAGCAATAATAGAATCTACCTTGCCTTTCTTACTACTCAAAACCATTTCCTGTATTACCTCACTTGCAAAGAAATCTATAAAGTCCTGATCGATAACATCATTCAGAATGCCATTGCAGACCAGCAAGTCATTGTAAGAATCATTATCAGCATCAAACATCAAAGCGCCCCAGCTCCAATCAGAAGCAGCTACACCACCATAGAAAGCCATCTCCTTGAATGAGCCTTGCCCATCATTCAGCTGAAGCGTATTATGCATAAACTGGTTATAAAAACCATTTTGCTCTTTCAGCTTTCTGAGATTAATGTTGTCAAAGGTGGATGTTGTCTTGAGTCTGTAGTCATTATCTGGCAACATGTCAGTGACGAATACTTCCAGATGTCCATCGTTATTGATGTCAGCCATGTCTGCTCCCATAGAGGAGTGGGATAGATGCTTGATACGAGTGATCAACTCTTCTGAGAAGCCACCTTGTTTATTATTGATGTACAAATAGTCTCTCTCAAAAAAATCGTTGGACACATAGATATCCAGATATCCGTCATCATTCACATCCCCTACCGTCACACCTAGCCCAAAGCCAACTAAGCTACCATAGATACCTGCTTGCTCAGACACATCGACAAAGGTGCCTTTATCATTTCTGAATAGCTTATCCCCGCCGCCTTTTAGAAAATCTGCAACGGGCCATTCATCAGCTCTGAGGTCTCTCTTGTTACTGTAGTTCAGTGTATTGACAGGAATGAAACTGTTATTAAGCAGATACATATCTAGATCACCATCCCTATCGTAGTCAAAAAAAGCTGCATGAGTACTGTAACCGTTCTCAGCCAAGCCATAACTTTCAGCTGCTTCCTTGAAGGTAAGATCTCCTTGGTTAATAAAGAGACTATTCTTCTGATCTTTGCCCTTCTGATAGCCCGCATTGCAGACATATATATCTAGGAGGCCATCAGCATTGATGTCTACCATAGTTACACCTGTACTCCATTTATCTGTACAGCCCACGCCAGCTGCTTCCGTAAGATCTTCAAATTTGAAATCACCTTTATTGAGGTAAAACTTGTTAGAGCCAAGATTAGCTGTGAGATAAAGATCTGGGAGGCCATCATTGTTAATATCTCCTATGGCCACCCCGCCACCGTTATAGAAATTTCTGTAATTAAAAATATTGAAGTCCTCTGAGTTGGAAATTTCATTGACGAAATTGATGCCGCTCTCTGCACTTTCTATATACTCAAATAGCTTTTCACTCTCATCTCTAGCATTTGTTTCCACTCCCTTATCCGAGCTACATTGTGACAACATCAACCACAAAGAGGAGAGCAATAATATGAGATGTAGCTTATTCAAAGTTGTTTTTTAGTTGAAGCACTTTTAGAGAGTCATTGTTCTGCGTAAAGACCAGTGCGGAGCCTCTACCTGCAAGATCAATAGACCTAATCTTTCTCACCTGCCCTTGCAAGGGCTTAGTTCCTATGGACTGATAAGTAAATTCTTTTCCTCCCTGGTTCAGCAAGTAGCTTCCATTCTCGGCATCATATCTTCCCATCTGTACATTGCAATAATGATAATTGCCCCCTGGAACAATGTCTAGATAACTATCTCCATTAAGATCAATGGCTGTTGCAGTATTGAAACTTGTATACTGCATCTCCATAGGCAACTCTCTTAACTCAAATTTGCCAGCCCCAGTGTTCTCGAAATAAGAATTCTCCAACCAATCCGTCTCATACAACTTTGCTGCTTCTATTTTCTCCTTACCGAAGAGATTTTCCACTGAAGTATTGGCAAAATCTTTTGCGTACAGAAACTTCTTTTTCAGACTAGGTATCTGCTTTTGAAGTTCCATCATATTACTGAAAGGCAGCTCTCGTCCATCCACATAATATGTGAGCAACTGCTCCTTGAGGCCATTATCATCGAAGTCAGCATAGTACATTCTAAGAGGCTCTGCTTTGCTAGCCTTCAGTCGAGCATTAAGTCCAAGGTTACCAGCAAACACATCCAGATCACCATCATTATCAAAGTCCACTATCAGTAGACTCTTCCACCAGCCCTTGCGAGCAGTTAGTTTGGAATCAGAAAAGTGATCCCCTTCATTTCTGAATATTATAATCTCTCCCCACTCTAAGGCAAGAATTAAATCCTTTCGACCATCAGCATCTATATCTTTACTTACAGCCGCTGTCACCATTCCCACCTGCCCCAGCACATCTGACCAGTCGTCAGTTACATCACTAAAGTTACCCTTGCCATCATTCATTAGTAAAAGAGAGGCTGGTGTCCCCCCATATGAGCGCGGCTGAGCACGAGCAGCCAAAAAGATATCGTCATGCCCATCCTTGTTCAGGTCTAGCAAGACAAGATCGGAGGCTGCAACATTAAACTCTGAAAACACTTGCTCATCTCTAGTCAGCGTACCTTTTTCATTACGGTAGAGCAAAGGTTGTGTATAGGGACTGTTGAGCCTATACTCATTTCCGCCCGTGGCAATGATCAAATCCAAGTCTCCATCTCGATCTATATCCACAAATTCTGCATCGACTTCTTCGTAGATCGTATCCGTAACAGGGCCTGTCAAATTGCCTAGTGAGAAAGTCCCATCCTTTTGTTGCAGATACAGTTGGTTTCTCTTACGCTTTGCAGAGCCTACGTACATATCCTCAAGTCCATCTCCGTTTACATCTCCGACAGCAAGAGCTGGGCCTTCCGCAGAAGTGCTGGTGGGAATGAGCGGCTCTCGATTAAATTCTACATAGGAATTTTCTTTGTGTAGATAATTTAGATTGAGCTGCGCCGTAATATCTTTTCCTAGTGGTTGAATTGGGAGAGTTGATATTTGTTCAGAACTCTGATTACTTGCCTTTGTATAAGCAAATAGATACGCTAGGCTATCGCTATGATAAGTCCGAGTCTCACTTTTACCACCTGGCCAGCTTACAGTCACAGTTTCTAAGCTATCAGCGGGTAGCAAGATTTGATTGACCATACTAGATTGAAAGCCACGAGTGGAGTAATACTCTTGAGATATTGTTTTATTTGCATACTGGGCAGTAATCTTGGCACCTATGCCATGTCTATTCTTATCTGGTCCTTGAAGTTTGACTCTTATTGACGATGCCTCGCTGGTTAGATTCTCATATAGGAAAGCATTCTGATCTATATTATTGCATATGAGATCATAGTCTCCGTCATTATCAAAGTCCGCATATGCAGCACTATTAGAATAACTGACTTGATCTTTTACTATAGAATTTTTGAGATCTTTAAATTTCAGTGATGTGGAACCTAAGTAAAATTTGTTGTGCAATTTAATCTCCGGGATTTTATCTAGAGTAGATAGGTCTTGCTCTTCTAGTTCGTCAAACTGGATCTTGTACTGGACATCATTTCCACTTATGAAATTGATATAGTCTATATCATTCATTCTTTTAGGAATGCCATTGGTAATAAAGATGTCTTTCTTACCGTCCATATTCATATCAAAAAACAATGGTGTCCAAGACCAATCAGTAGCATGAATGCCGGAATAGGCAGCTACCTCTTTGTAAGAGTCGTTTCCTTGATTGAGCTGAAATGTATTCCGAGCATATTGATGATTATATCCATAGCCTAATTTAAAGTTGAATATATCTAAGGCATCCTCCCCTTCTGAACTCTTTAGAATAACAGGGTCTTCAGGCAACATGTCAAGAGCTATGATATCTTGAAGCCCATCATTGTTGACATCTGCTATATCCACTCCCATCGAGAACCGGCTGGTATGCTTTATCTGACTCTCTAGTTCATCTTTGAAGGTGCCATCCTTTTGGTTTATATAGAGGTAATCATTCTCATGAAAGTCATTGCCAATGTAGATATCTGGATAGCCATCATTATTGACATCTCCTACAGCCAGGCCAAGTCCATACCCTATGACAGAACTATGGATTCCAGAAGTCTTAGTAATATCAACAAAAGTGTTTCCATCATTCCTGTAAAATCTATCTCCTGACACTTCACTATAGGTTCCTAGAAATTCTTTACGCTGACCGAAGGTACCATTATGATGAAGGGAATGATTCATTAGGAACATATCCAGATCCCCATCTAAGTCGTAATCAAAAAAGCTGGCTTGAGTACTGAAGCCCTTAAAAGCTAAGCCATACTCCTCCGCTGCTTCTCTATAGTGAGGTCTGCCTTCCTTATCTATTTTAGTACAGACAAAAAGTTTGTTTTCACAGTCCAGATTCCTGTAAGTGCCTACTTGAGAAAGATAGACATCTAATAAACCATCTCCATTTATATCAGCTATTGCTATTCCATTTGTCCAGCTTTTAGCACCGCCATCTATTTGCGCGGCAGAGCTGATGTCCTCAAACTGTAGATTACCTTTATTGAGAAAAACTTTTTCGCTTCCTAGGTTTGATCCTAGAATGACATCAGTCAGCCCATCTCCATTCAGGTCTGCTACACCTATCCCTCCCCCATTATAGTAATACATGTAATTAAAAATGTTCAGATCAAGAGAGACTGGTAAGTCATTGGAGAAATGGATGCCTGTTCTTTCCTCATCTAGTAGTTCAAAGAGGACTTCTCTAGATGTGAAATTCTCACTAGAGCAACTTGATAGCAAGATAGTAGTAATAAGCAGGTATGAGAGGATTTTTATCAAATCAGTGATTGGATTTCTACAAATCAAATATAAGCCTATGGCTTAAAAATATAAAAGGTCATCCAATTACTTGAATGACCTTTATGCTATGAAAAAACTATTTATTAGTAACCTGGGTTCTGAACCAAATTAGGATTAGAAGCCAATGAAGCTGATGGTATAGGGAATAATAATCTCTCTGCTCCAGACTGGCCTTTCTCTTCCCATGCATCTAGGAATCTTCCGAATCTTAGCAAATCAGTTCTTCTAAAACCTTCCCAGTAAAACTCTCGTCCTCTCTCAGCTAGTAATTCTGCTTCATCCATAGATGATAATGCTCCTAGACCTCTAGAAGCTCTGATATCATTTACAATAGCCATCGCTGAAGCATTATCACCCATACGCATTTGTGCCTCTGCTTTCATCATAAGTACATCAGCATATCTGTAATACACATAATCATTATCAGCATTATCACCACTTACATAGTCGATAGGATACTTCACAACTCTCACACCAGTAATCTCTAAGTTATCTCCTGCTTCAGTAAGAGCAACCTCTTTAGTAAATGCTAACTGATTTCCTTTTCTATCCATCAACTCATTTCCATCCTGATCTACTTGCTGTCCTATTAAGAAACCAGCATTGATACCTCCTACCTCTGTCATTCCAGGGTAGTCAGCACCGATTCTTTGATCATCTGGACTAAAGCTATCATAGAAACTTCCTAGAGTACAGAATCCATTCCATCCAGAAGGATTTTGGTTATAGTGCAGCCCACAGAACCATCTAGATCTTACGTTGCCAGAATTAGAGCCACCTACGTTTTCTGCTGTGAATATATTCTCAGTAGAGATCTGATCATTGTTAGGAGCAAAATTGTCAAAGTAATTTGTTGCGATAGAGTACTTACCAGAATTGATGATGTCATCAGCTAACGATATTACAGCTGACATATCAGCTCCGTCAAAAGTTGGCGCTGCTCTATTAAGGTACATTCCTTTGTTTAGTAAAGTTTTCATCTTGAGAACTTTAGCTGCATCCTTGTTAGCTCTATTAGCTGGACCATCTGGAAGGTCATTCATAATAGCATCTATCTCAGAGATAATAAGATTGACAGCCTCATCAGCTTGCATAACTTTTGCATCAGAAAGCAAGTCATTAAAATCATCTCTATAAGGAACTTGCCCCCATCCATCTACTAATGAATTAAGAACAAAAGCTCTAAGTAATCTAGACTCAGCGCCTGTCTGAGCAGATGGACTAAAGCTCAATAAGTTACTTGTAGAGTATACTATCTGTAATAACTCACTGAAGGTATTTCCTAAGAATGCATGGTCTGCATCCCAGCTGTGATTGTGCAATGATCTCCATATACCATTATCATCCCAATCTGGCCCTCTTGTAGGTCCCATAGCTTCATCAGAAGTATGTTCTTGTGCAGCCCAGAATCTAGATTGATCCTGGTAAGGAAGACGCATGGCGTCATAAGAACTTTGTAGAACTGCATCAGGATCTAAATCCTCAAGTTCTGTCAAATCCTTTCTATGTTGTTCTTCTAAGTCAGTACAAGCACCGAAGGCTAAAACTGCAAAGAGGATATAAAATAAATTCTTCATCGTTTAATTTTTAGAATGATAGGTTTAATCCTAATAATATAGTCCTTGCTGATGGGTAAGGAATGTACTCTATACCTGAAGAAGGAACACCGTTTCTCAAGTTTACAGTATTTATCTCTGGATCAAATCCTGAATAATCAGTTAACACTAATAAGTTTTGTCCTGTCAATGAAATTCCAATGTTTTGAAATTCACTGATAGAACCCAAATTGTAGCTAATTGTTGCATTAGCCAGTTTCCAGAAATTACCTGACTCAAGATATCTTGAAGAAGAGGCAATTGGATTGGCAGTACTTTCTTGTACTGACCCTCCTAGAAGATTAGCATCTATATTTCTACTTCCTAAGTTTCCAATAGGCGTAACTGACATTGCTGTGTTATTATATAAGCTGTGACCAAAGGCACCATTCCAGTTCATACCAAAGCTTATCGCTCCAGCATCTAGACCCAGAGAAATTCCAGCAACGATATCTGCATTAGGATCACCTGCTTCTATAAGTGCACCATCATTTGCATAGATACTATTTCCACTTTCATCTAGACCTTGATAATCTCTAACAAAGTAAGTATTAAGTGGCTTTCCGTCTACGTGCTTTTGTATGAATGCTCCACTAGATCCTTGACCAAATAGATCACCAGTCAAAATGTCTGGTCCACTATAATTAGTCAATTCATTATTTAAGAAAGCAAGGTTAACGCCTAAGCTTAAGCCCAAGTCTTCAGTTTGTACCAAGAATCCTGTCAATCCTAGCTCTATTCCAGAATTAACTAACTCTGCATCTAGGTTTTTCCAAGCTCTTACCGGCGGGCCTGGCTCTTGAAGACTAGCATCTATAAGAAGGTTGGATGTCGTTCTGCTATAGTAATCCAAGGTACCAGAAATCCTGTAGTCAAATAGAGCAAAATCCAATCCTACATTGATCGTAGAAGATTCCTCCCACCTCAAATCTTCGTTTGGTGCATTCAAGAATGTCGTTCCAGCATTGTTATTTAGTCTAACTCTCTGGAGAGCTGAACCTGCTGGGAACTCTTGGTTTCCTGTAATACCCCATCCTGCTCTTACTTTGAGATTATCCACAGCACCATCACTTCCTATTAAGCTACCTAAGTTATAGGCTACAGCTAATGAAGGAAATATTCCATACTTATTGTTATCTCCAAACTTTGTAGATCCATCAGCTCTCAAAGTAGCTGTTACATCTAAGTCGTCTCCTATGCCTAGATTTACTCTACCAAAATATCCTTGTAGTTCTGATATTGGATCAGCAAATGAGAATGCTTGTCTGTTATCGTTGTTAGAGTTCTCAAGTGAATAAACAACGTCAACATTCTCTTCTACATCGTCGAATCCAAATCCTGCGAATCCATACCCACTGAAATCAAACTTTTGGTATTCGTAACCTACTAAAAATCCTAAACTGATTGACTCATTGATGTCAGTGTTTAGATTCAGCGTATGACTATGAAGATTAGTAATTAGCTGATTAGTACTAAATCCAGCAAATCCTAGCCCTTCTATTCCATTAATGTTAATCGCTTTATCGATAGTACCTCTTGTTATTCCTGTACCATAGTTAACGCCAAAACGATATCTGTACTGGATATTATCAGTGATATTAATGTATGGTGAAATACTACCTAGTATAGTGGTCGTATTTGCCACTTCATTGTGACCGTTTAATAGTTGCAATGGATTAACTGTAGTTGCTCCTACGAGTGGACTATTTAAACCAGTAGTGAATTCGTCACCAGTCATTAATGGTACAGTAGGATTCCATTGCAAAGCTTGCCCTACCATGTTACCTGCAAAACCAGCATTAGTAGAGATAGGAGAAATATCCTCAGACGTATGAGAAGAAACCACAAAGAAATCTACACCTGCTCTATCATTAAGAAGATCAAACTGGGCATTTAAAGTTCCACTGTATCTTTTCAGTCCTGATTCTTTGATTACCCCTTTTACATCCTGATACCCAGCAGAGAATCTTACATTAGAATTCTCAGTTCCAGTCCCTATAGAAAGGTTATAATTTTGGACAGATCCACTTCTTGAGATAGCATCAAAAGCATCTTCATTAGCACTACCTACATCACTAGGAAGTCCATAATCTGATACTGCAGCTCTGTATTGATCTCCAGTAAGAACATCATACTTTTTAAGAACTGAGCTAGTACCAAGACTCGTATTAAAATTCACATCCATTTTTCCATCTCTAGCTTTCTTGGTTGTAATCAAGATAACACCATTAGAAGCACGAGATCCATAGATTGCAGCTGCTGAAGCATCTTTCAAGACTTCCATAGAAGCTATATCCGATGGATTAAGGAAGTTAAGAGGATTAGAGTTTGCAATATTTCCTATATCCGTAGAGAGTAGCCCAGCCTTTGCAGTTCTTCCATCTAGTGGAACACCATCTACAACATATAGAGGGTCGGCACCAGATCTTATAGAGTTATTACCTCTGATCTTAACCGTAGCAGCACCACCTGGTTGTCCACTGTTATTTACTACATTGACACCTGGCACTCTACCCTGCAAGAGTTGGTCAGGAGATATCATAACACCTTTATTAAAGTCTTCCTCTTTCAAAGAAGCTACAGAACCAGTAATATCTCTTTTACGGACAGTACCATATCCTACAACCACAACCTCATCTAGCAGAGCACCAGCATTCATTGCAATACTAACATTGGTCTGGCCAGTAATGTCTACGACCTGATCTGTAAAACCAGCGTAAGAAATAGTAATTTGATTAGCACCATCTGGTACTGATAGTGTAAAAGAACCATCTATATCGGTAATCGTTCCGATGTTAGTTCCATTTACCAGAACATTGGCCCCTATCAAAGTCTCTGCAGACTCTCCATCTGTTACTACTCCGCTGATAGTTCTCTGTGCAAAACCAGAGACAGCAAAAAGTAACATGCAGGACATGAGTAGCCACTGTTTAGTCAGTTTTTTCATAAGTAAAGTTCGATTTAGTTAATTAAAGTTTTTCTCATCACACGAATATTCTACATGTAACTCACCTAAATTACAAGAGTTATCGTTTTCATTGTGAAGTATTCCTTAAGAATATGCTAATAAATCATCGTAAACCTTTTCGAAAAGCCGGTTTGGGTGCTAATCTTATATAAACAAGCTTTCCAAAGCCGTTAAAATATCTGACATCCGAAAATTTCCGTAATTTTTCGGAAACTCACAAAAGCATGTCAAAGAGAATAGGACTAAAAGACATAGCCAAATCGCTAAATGTTTCAGTAACCACAGTTTCTAGAGCACTCAATGATAAGTTCGATATTAATCCTGAGACCAGAAAAAGGATTTTAGCGAAAGCAGAAGAATTGAATTATAGAAGGAATGCCTATGCGGTATCTCTCAGAAAAAATGAATACTTCTCCATAGGAGTGATTCTTCCTTCTATAGATCACTATTTCTTTTCCACTGTGCTAAAAGGTATAATGAACAAGGCTCATATGGCTAACTATCTGGTCATAGTCGGCGAAACGACTCACTACATTCAGAAAGAACAAGAAATCATAGAACAGTTTATCTCCCATTGTGTCTCAGGTGTTATCATCTCACCCTCTAACCAAAACTCTCTGACTAATAATCTAGAGTTATTAAGAAGGAAGAGAATACCATACATACTTGTAGACAGGCCCTCCTTAGATGTAAATGATTCCTTTGTAAAGTACGATGACATAAATGGTGGCTTCCTCGCGACACAGCATCTCATAGAGCAAGGATTCAAAAAAATAGCTTTTATTAAAGGATTAGATTACTGTGTCATCTCTAATGCTAGACTTGAAGGCTACAAAAAAGCACTGAAAAAATACAACTTACCCATTGATGAGGATCTTATCAAAACTAGCAATCATATGGACGGCAACGCAGACGGCTATCTTTACACCAGACAATTACTTCTCAGCGCCAATAAGCCAGACGCAATATTCACTGTGACTGACGACATTGCGACTGGAGTATACAGCGCTGCTAAAGAGCTTAAAATCAATATTCCCAAAGACCTAGGGGTAGTGGGTTACAGTGATTCTAAAATTGCTACTCATTTAGATCCACCGCTCACTACTGTAGAGCAACCAGGAAGTGAAATGGGAGAACAAGCTTTTGATTTTCTGCAGCAAACAATTATTAAAAATAATTCTCAGCTAAAGCGGATTTTTGAAGCCAGACTGATCATCAGAGAGTCCAGTTTGAAATCAGCCAAACTTAAGGTGCATAAGCAACACAGTAACTAAATAATTCGGATGCTATAATTTTAATCCTATTCATTCGGAATCTTACTCTATACTGTTCAATGGATAGATTCTTGATTCTGATAATAGCAAGTTTCCATCTGCTGCTGACAAGGAAACTTTATCATACTTTTCAGAAGGAAAGAATATACTGGTAAAACTTACCGCGCCATTATCAATAAAGATCTCAACCGAAGCGACATCCATTATGAGTCGGATATGCAATTCTGACTTGTTAAAATTTATAGGTGCATGATGTAAGTCTTTGTAGAATTCTTTTGAAAAATCTTGTTTGCCCGACTGTGTTCTATCTACATACATTTTTCCATCTTTCCTATTGAAGCCTACCAAGTATGATTCTCCTGCACTATTCTCAAACTCTATGTCAAATGATGATGCAGTGGATTCATCTAAATCAATCCTAAAGTCATACTCTGCTTGAGATGGACTAAAAGAAACTGGCAACATAGTTTTTTCTGAAACAACCTTCTTCTCTATCAGGGTTGGCTGTCCTCTGAGCACACTAAATTCAGCTACTGGCAAACTAAAAATCTGATAATCGTTCTCTACTTTGAGCAAAGTCAATTCCCTTGGTAAAGTCATCGCACTACGCCACTTTTCTGTAGGCACCACTTGAGCATATTGCCAATTCGACATCCATCCTATACCTAATACTCTATTATCATCAGCTGGCACATTATTCCATGTCACAAAAGCATAATTGTCTGTACCCCAGTCTAGCCACTTTTGCTTTGCCCTGTCTGCAGCAAACTTCTTTCCGTCAAATTCTCCAACAAAATAGGAGGTTGCAGTACCACCATTAGGTGCTTCTTTTTGTATGCTGACTATCAAGACCCACTTGATCTCGTTGCTACCCTCTACTTTCATCTGAAATAAGTCAGGACATTCCCATAGTCGACTATCCCCTTCTATCGCAAAATCAGAAAGAAACTGCCAGTCTATAAGATTGGGTGAAGCATAAAACTTCACTCTATCATAAGCAGCTAATACTAAAATCCATTTTTGGGTAGCTTCATGCCAGACGACTTTAGGATCTCTAAAGTCTTTTATTTTTTCTTTGTTTGGAATAACTGGATTTCCTTTATACTTTTCCCAGTGAACACCGCCATCTGTACTGTAGGCAAGGCTTTGCTTCTGAAAATCATTAGTTTTTGCCTTCTCCCCTACAAAATCATGATGTGTAAAAGTGGCTATTATGGGTGGGACTTGATCTGTCCCAAATCCTGAGGTGTTTTTGTTATCCACAATAGCTCCACCTGAGAAAATACAGCCAATAGAATCAGGAAATAACGCTATAGGAAGATGATCCCAGTGTATCATGTCTGATGATTCTGCGTGCCCCCAGTGCATAGGCCCCCACACAGTACTATCAGGAAAATACTGATAGAATAAATGGTACTTACCCTCAAAGTAAAACATTCCATTAGGGTCATTCATCCAGTTAGCTTGAGGTGTAAAATGAAATTGTGGACGGTGCTTTTCCTTGTAGACTGACACTTTAGAACTGTCTGCAGCAACCTTTTCCTTTGATGATTGCTTACATCCACATGCAAGAGCAACCGACAAGAGTAATATCACTATGCTAGTGATGTTTATCTTTGAGGTCATGTTTTTAAGTTGAGTTATAGTAAATAAATTAGCCTAGCTCCAGTTCTATTTCCTCTAGTTTCTTACCCTTAGTCTCAGGCATTCTAGTTCGCACCCACACTAACTGTAGGAACATCATGACCGTAAAGAAAAGAAATATTGCTACCGGAGAAAAAGCGGATAAGACTGCTGGGGTTATCATCGTAATGATAGCAGCAAAAACCCAATGCGTGCCACTTCCTAAGGACATGCCATTTGCACGGACTGTGTTAGGGAATATTTCTGAAATAAATACCCAAATTACAGCCCCTTGTCCAATAGCATGAGCTCCCACAAAAGCACTGACAAAGAACACAACTAACCACCCTCCTGCTCCACTATAGAAAGACCAAGCTACTCCGAGTAAGGTAATAATATAACCTATAGAGCCGATAGTCATTAATTGTCTCCGCCCCATTCTATCTATAAGATTCATTCCTAGTAGAGTGAAAATTAGATTCACAGCACCTATAGGTATTGAAGCTACAAGAGTATTACTTTGATCAATACCTGCTGCTTCAAAAATTCTAGGTGCATAATACAGAATGAAGTTGATTCCAGAAACTTGATTAAAAAAAGCAATTAAAAAAGCCAACATTATAGGCTTGCTATGCTGTCCAGAGAAAAAACTACTCTTTTTAGATAAAATCGATTTCTTTATCAATGCTATTCTTTCTTCTATATCGCCATCAGGGTCCAGTTGCTGCAAAAGGCTTCTCGCTCTTGTCTCATCATTCCCATTCAGAAATAACCACCTGGGACTATTAGGTACACATAAGATCATCATACAATACAATGCCGCAGGAATAGCTTCCACACCTAGCATCCATCGCCAGGCATTAGCTCCCATATACAATCCAATCTGATAATTAGAAAAGAAGGCGACGAAGATACCGAACACAATATTAAATTGATAGGTGGCAACTAACTTACCGCGTTTTTTAGCAGGAGCAATCTCTGAGATATAAATAGGTGCAGCAACAGAAGATGCTCCCACTCCAAGCCCTCCAATAAAACGAAAAAAGGAGAAAAAATATGGGTCGGTCGCTAAGGCTGATCCTATAGCTGAAGTCAAATACAATATACCAATCCAAAACAAGGTCGTCTTTCGTCCAAACTTATCACAAGGTATTCCTCCTAGTAAAGCGCCAAAAACTGTGCCCCATAGTGCCATAGACATGATGAAAACCCCATGAAACCAATCTCCTGTATTCCAGAGTTTTTGTATAGGTAAGTCGGCTCCAGAAATAACAATAGTATCAAAGCCAAATAAAAAACCAGCTAAGGCCACAGTGATTACTGAATATCTTATTCCTTGTATATTTCCTTGCATATGCTCAGATAAATTACTTTGTGATTAAATTTCTACCTTTAATTAGAGTCGATGAATTTCTTGAATTTCAACTCAATTAAGTTATGCAAAAACAACATCCCCTAGGTCACACCTATGGAATTATGAAAAGCCTTCACTAATTTAAACGTAAAATATATAGAATATTTTCCATCTATGGTATTGACCGAAAGTTGAATAAAAATATCAGAAAGATTCAAGAACTCTTTGGTTTCGGTGCTATAGCTGCTTAATTTAGTTCCGAACCATTGTTATAAGAAACTAGCAGCACTCAACTCAATACAAATACATAATTATCGATACAAAAAAAATCAGCAAGGAAAAAGTCAAACCGATTCCTAGTCATTACTTCATTAAGGGCTTGTATCTCAAAACAAAATTTATAAATCTTATCTAAGACATAGCCACTTGTTCAAATAAAAACTCACAGCCTTATAGAATCCCCTAGTTAAAAACTAACTTAGACCTAACTTCAACCCAACCAGCCCGCTACTCATGAGAATAACAATCTACTGCGCCTCCAGTAATAATATAGATACAAAATACTTTCAAGCAGCTGAAGAAGTTGCCCATCTACTATTAAAAGCAGGGGCTGAAATCTTATTTGGTGGTGGATCATCAGGGCTCATGGGTAGAATCGCTGATATCTATGTTGCCAACCAAGGAAAGATACAAGGTATCATGCCACATTTTATGAAGGACATAGAATGGGCTCATCAAGGTGTGGAGCAGTTTATCTTTACTGAAACAATGAATGAGCGCAAAGATAAACTGATAGAGAACACAGATGCTATATTGACGCTTGCTGGTGGGACGGGTACCTTGGAGGAGCTCTTTGATGTGATAACAAGAAAGCGTCTAGGCATCTTTACTAAGCCGATAATTATTCTAAATACTGCAAACTATTATGCTGCACTAAATAAAATGCTACAAACTTGTGTCAGTGAAAATTTCATGGTACCTCAGCATCTTACCATGTGGAATTTTGTGGACCAGCCCGCTGAAGTTCTGCCTGCGATTGCTTCTGCTAAAACGTGGGAAGAGGATGCGATAAACTATGCCATTCCAAAATGAAAAATCGGCTATTATCTTTAGACGTTTTCAGAGGCATGACAGTCTTCTTCATGATTATCGTCAACTCTACCGGTAACTGGAGCAAGACCTATGCTCCACTCCTACATGCTAAATGGCATGGCTTTACACCTACAGATTTTGTCTTTCCAGCATTCCTCATTGCAGTCGGTGCAGCTATGGCCATCGTATTGCCCAAATGGAAAGCAACCCTGAAGCCAGTAGAGGCTTATAGAAAAATACTGCTGAGAACAATCATTATTTTTGTCTTGGGCTTTCTGATGTATTGGTTCCCATTCTGTAGCTGGCAGACTGATGGCAGCCTACAGTTAAGACCTATAGCTGATACTAGAATTATGGGGGTACTACAAAGAATAGCCCTGGCTTATGGTCTCTCTGCTTTCTTACTTTATAGCTTTTCGCTCAGCTCTGTTATAAAAATGACGATGGCAATATTGGTTGGCTATTGGTTCATTCTGATTGGTTTTGGGGATCTGACTTTAGAAGGAAATGTCGGAAGGCTGATTGATCTAGCTATTTTTGGGGAAGCGCATCTCTACAAGGGAGAAGGTATTGCTTTTGATCCTGAGGGGCTGCTTTCTACTCTGCCTTGCATAGGAAATGTTGTGGCAGGTTATATGACTGTCTTTTATCTCAGAAGCGATGACTCGTATGCTCGCAAATTCAAAATACTCCTTGTAGGCGCAGCACTGATAGGCCTAGCAGGCTTGTGGCATTATGGCTTTCCTATCAATAAGAAACTGTGGACCAGTTCCTATGTGCTATTGACTTCTGGCATAGGTATATCCATGCTTATGGCTCTACATTATTTGTTGGATCTAAGTAAAGAGTCTAAATATTGGGCTTCCATATTTACGCCTATGGGGAAAAATCCACTTATTATCTATATTGTTTCTCAGCTAGGTCTTAGCCTTCTTTACTGGTGGCCTAGTACAGAGCATGGTAATTCTTATAATGCTGTCTATCAGCAGGGCTTTAAGTGGGCTGGTGAATATTTAGGGTCATTCTTATTCGCATTTAGTTGGACGATGGTCTGCTGGAGTATAGCTTTGCTGATGGATAAAAAGAAATGGTATGTCAGAGTATAAATGTTATAAAATAGTCGCATTCAGCTTGGTAGTTATAGGATTAAGTGCTCTGCAATTTGCTTGTAAAGAAGCAACTCCTTCAAATTTTAATCCTAATCATATCACTATGACCTCTGGCCCTATTTCAATAGATGGCAAGGCAACAGAAAAGATTTGGTCAGAAGTGCCATGGCAGCAGTTAGATGAATTTTGGCTGGGTAAGCCGTTCTCTGCCGATGACTTTCAAGGCCGATACAAACTAGCATGGGACAGTAAAAAATTCTATGTTCTAGCAGAAATAAGAGATGACAAACTAGTAGATACACATCCTGATGGCCTAGATAGATACTGGGATGATGACTGCTTAGAAATATTTATAGACGAAAATAGATCCAAAGGAAACCATCAATACAATCATTCTGCCTTTGCTTATCATGTTGCCCTAGATGGAAAGGTCGCTGATATAACTACTGATAGCGTCCCTGGCTATTACGATCATGTTAGCTCCGCAAGAGTTACAACAGGAAATACCACCTTATGGGAGACGGCGATAGACATCTATGATGATTCTTATGCAGACGGTATGCCGGCGACACCAGTAACGCTGAGAGCAGGCAAAGTGATGGGCTTTGCACTAGCTTATTGTGATAATGACAATAGCGCAGAAAGGGAAAACTTTATTGGATCCGTTAAGGTTATGGGAAAGGATAAGAATAGAGGCTGGATAGATGCTGGAATATTTGAAGAGATTATTTTAAAATATCTCATCGATATCTAACCTGAAGGAGCTTGGCTACAAGCTTAGAAAGAGGCTAATGAACTCTAGTCTGGCAGGAACGGAGATTCCTCCGCGTAGGTCGGAATGAAAAGGCTCGCTTATTTAGCATTTAGAATGGTTAAAAAACTTCTGTGAAAACCTATGGCACTCTTTCTCCTTTGCTGGCCGTCCATATCTCAAACCACTGCTCATCAGTTATTTTCTTAGTCAAAGCACTGACAGCCTCAGTTAGTCTTTCTGCTTTGGAGGTGCCGAGTACTGGAGAAATACAGGCAGGATGATGTAGTAAAAAAAGATATGCCATTTCTGCAAGCGACCATCCATAGGTTCTACATACGGCTTGCAACCTCATAATTCTCTCAGTATCATCCATGCGGGCTTGATGAGCAAATAATTGTGCACCAGCTAGTGGCGACCAGGCCTGGGGCTTAATTTTATGTTGCTGCAAATTATCTAAAACGCCATCACTAAAACTGTCTAACATTACTGGAGAAAGCTCGAGTTGGTTAGTTACTAAAGGAAAGTAGCTATACAGCAAATTAAACTGGGTAGTCGTAAAATTAGAGACACCAAAATCTAAAACCTTCCCAGCTGTCTTTAATTCTGTGAAAGCTGAAGCAACTTCCTCAGCATGCATGAGTGGACTGGGCCTATGAATAAGCAATAGATCTATATAATCTGTTTTCAGGTTCTGCAGCGACTGCTCCACTTGCTGTATAATAAAAGACTTAGAGTGATCATAAGAAGCTAGCTTATTGGCTGGTCTGTTATCACATTTCATCCTGATACCACACTTGGTGATTAGTTGTACCCTTTCTCTTGCTATATCCATCTCCCCAAATGCAAATCCAAACTCCCCTTCGGTGGTATAGTCACCATAGATATCAGCATGGTCAAAAGAACTTATACCCTGCTCTACGCAGGCTGCAATCATTTTTTGATAGGCAGATTTTGAGAATTTTGCACCCCACAGGCCCCAACGCATAACACCTGCGACAATACGACTGTAGCTCTTGCTAAATTCAGAATATTGTACTTTCTCCATGTCTCATATATATTCGATTATAAGATTTACCTACAAAGATGCAATGAATTATGGCAGCTTAATAACATGCGGTCCTTATACATCTCAGATATACAGGAAAACGACTGTTGATGTTGGCAGTTAATTCTAACTATTTAACGATATTAGACTTATACTAGAAATTCCAAAACAAACGAACCAACATGAACAAGCATACTCTCTTCAATGCCAGTTGCATAGCATTAGCTGTGACAGCGATGACCTTTGCCATAAGGGCAGGTATCCTCACCCAGCTAGGTACAGAATTTGGCCTGACGGATACACAATTAGGTCACATCAATAAAATGGCGTTCTGGGGCTTCCCGCTTGCAACCATCTTTGGAGGATTACTATATAATATAATAGGTGCTAAACGCATGATGATTATCGCATTCATCTGTCACTTAGCAGGTTTGCTCTTGACCATATTTGCTGATGGATATATGGGTTTGCTCATCTCTACCTTCTTTATAGGTTTTGCAAATGGAAGTGTAGAAGCTGGTGCTAACCCGATGGTCGCTGACTTATACCATGATAATAAATCCACGATGCTCAACAAATTCCATGTGTGGTTTCCGGGGGGTATTGTCATCGGTGCCTTGATTTCAAAGTTCATGGCAGATGCTGGATTAGGATGGCAATTACAAATTGCTGTTATGATAATACCGACAATCATATATGGATTT
>CALLAE010000158.1 GCA_938002665.1 uncultured Saprospiraceae bacterium
CTTGAGTTTGATTAGAGGAGCATGCCCAAAGAAGACACAGGCTGAAGGCTGCTATTGTCGCTTTATAAAACATAGATTACTATTACAAAAGTTATTTGTGATAGGTAAGATAAACAATGATTGCCGCTTGGATAAGATAGCCGGAAGAATTTTGATTGTATTGACAGGTCCTACAGCCGTGGGAAAGACTGATGTAGCTATAAGGCTCAGCCAAAAGTATCAGGGCCTTGTCATCTCTGCGGATAGTCGTCAAGTGTATAAGGAGCTGAGTATAGGAACTGCTAAGCCTTCACAGCTGGAGATAAAACAAGGAAATATGAGACTAGTTAACCACATTTCTGTCACTGAGCCTTATTCGGCAGGTCACTTTGAAAAGGAAGCCTTAGCTGTAATTGAAGAAGCAAAAACAGCAGGACTCTTACCTATCCTTTGTGGAGGGACTGGTCTTTACATCAAGGCTGTATGTGAAGGCTTAGATAGCTTTCCCCTAGTGCCTAAGTCTTATGTGACGGCAATAGAAGCGGAATTAGACGCTGGTAATCTGGAGGCTTTGTTAGAAGAAATAGGATCTAAAGACCCTATAGCTCTCTCCAAAATGGAAAAGCAGAATAGACATAGACTCATACGGATACTGAGTATCATAAGATCTTCAGGTAAGCCTTATAGTAGTTTTTTGAACAAGGAAAAAGGAGTAAGACAATTTAAGCCAGTCTACATAGTGCTAGACTTACCAAGAACGGAGCTTTACGACCGCATCAATCTCAGAGTGCTGAAAATGATAGAAGCTGGACTTATAGAAGAAGTCAAAAGCCTAAGTGATATGAGGCAATTACAAGCTCTGAACACTGTCGGTTACTCTGAAGTATTTAGCTATCTGGATGGCACTATTTCTAAAGAGGAATGCATTGCACAAATCCAGATGAATTCCAGACGTTATGCAAAAAGGCAAATGACATGGTTTAGAAACCAGATGACAGCCAAACACTTTTCACCCACAGACTTCAATGCTATCTGTGACTATATTGATAAGCAACTCATAACAGCTTAAGAACGTTTTCTGGCGGCCGACCTAAAATGGCTTTTTGACCTTTGACAACAATGGGCCTCTCTATCAGTTTTGGATTAGCCACTAGTATAGCTAACCATTCTGTCTCTGTGTAAGTTTTGCCTCTGTAATTGTCTTATAGATCTGCTCACCTTTTCTCAGAATTTCACTGGCTTTCATACCAAGCTTTTTAAGGATAGCTTTTAACTCTTTTTGGGTAATATTCTGCTCTAGGTATAAGATTACATCTGGATCGATACCTTTTTCTTCAATTATAGCAAGGGTTTCTCTACTCTTTCTGCACCGAAGGTTATGGTATATTTTCATATGTTTACATTAGGATTTTTTATAATACAAATATATGATTTGGGAGAGCAATCCTAACCTCAATATGATAAATGCCACGGGATTTAAAACCTTGGTGAGCCATATAGGCATAGAATTTATTGAGATAGGAGAAGATTACTTGGTAGCGAAGATGCCAGTAGATGAGCGGACTAAGCAGCCCATGGGTCTCTTACATGGCGGTGCTTCAGTGGTGCTTGCAGAGACGATGGGGTCCATAGCCTCTGTGGTGGTCCAAAAGAATCCTTTCGATAAAGGAGTCGTAGGTGTAGAGATAAATGCCAACCATCTAAGCTCGGCTAAGGAAGGCTATGTCTATGGAAAGGTCACTCCTATCAAGGTAGGTCGTAAGATGCATGTGTGGAATATAGAAGTTACGGACGAAGGAGGAAAAAAAATCTGTGTATCCAGATTGACGACTATGCTATTGGACAAATCCAAAGAGTAGTTGAAATTTTAGAGACTTCGATAAACCTACCCCAGTTTTACCGATATGTCTTCTTGTACAATAAGGACATTAGCTTATTGTAGATTAAGACCTTATTTTTAGTCATTAGTTCGAAAATTTAAAAATTAGCCACTAGATGAAACAAATTTATTTATTAGGCCTATTGCTTATAGGTTCGTTTTGTTATGCTCAGGAAGATTTTAATCTTGAAGTTATAGCGAATGTGTCCTATCCTGAGGGCGGAAATGACATATGGGGATATGTAGCCCCTGATAGTACGGAATATGCTATCGTAGGTACTAGAGAAAACACTAGAATATACAGTCTTAGTGATCCTACTGCGCCTGAAGAAGTTATAGCAATAAGAGGCGCTACTACTACATGGAGAGATATGAAATCATGGGAAGATCACGTATATGTCACTGCAGATAATGCACCTGATGGTGTGGTCATCATAGATATGAGTATGGCACCAGATTCTATTTCTTTTAAGTTTTGGAATCCACCTGTTAACAATCAGAACTTGGCTTCGTGTCATAACCTTTATATAGATGAGAAAGGTTTTATGTACCTCGCTGGATGTAGTATCAATGGAGGAAACAAGGCCATAATATATGACCTAAATCAAGACAAATGGAATCCTACTCTAGTAGGTGTACACGGTGGAAGTGGTGGTGATGATGAATATGCTCATGATCTAATGGTTAAGGATAATATCATGTACAGTTCACAGATATACAAGGGTGCTATTGTGCTGTACGATGTTACTGACAAGGCAAATATTGCTTACTTAGGTGAGGCACCTACTTCTTTTGACTTTACGCATAATGCCTGGGTTTCTGATGACGGCAATTATGTCTATACCACTGATGAAAGAGCTAATGCTTTTGTGGATGCCTACGATATCTCTGATTATAATGACATAAAGAGACTAGATCTTTTTCAGCCTCTAGAGACTGTTAACACAGGAGTGATTCCACATAATACCCACTTCATGAATGAGTACCTGATTACTTCATGGTACTCAGATGGAGTTGTTATAACAGATGCTGCTCGACCAGATAACCTGATCAAAGTGGGGTCTTTTGATTCATGGCCTGGTGAGGATACGGGTTTTGTAGGTTGCTGGGGAGCT
>CALLAE010000159.1 GCA_938002665.1 uncultured Saprospiraceae bacterium
ACTATCGTATTTCTCAAATCGTCTGTAGTTCCTATCGTTTTCTACCTCACTGACATAAATGTCGTCCTCTACTAATAAGGTCAGTAGACCATCTGGTCCTACGTGGGCATCCCATAGGTCTAATTCCTCATAGCGTGGCTGGATGATGAACATAGTATCCAAGCTTAAATCCATGTTATAGTACAATACAAGGCCCCTATTAAATACATCTATAGTTATATCATGGTTTAATTCATATATCTCGCCATACATAACAATCTTGTCACCTAAAACAATACAACCAAATGGGGCATATCTTCTTATCGAATCTACATCAGGATTTTCTAACTCTGTCAGATCATACTTTGCAGTACCTAAGACATTTGCATCTAAGTCTAGAGCATATATTCTATAGCCATCTCTTTCCTTAGTACCATCAGGAAGTATTACCTCCCCTGGCATATACAAGATGGAGTCATGGATGGTCGTCCTCCGAGTCAGACCATGTATATCAGTAAAATTTTTTACCCAAAGTGTATCGCCATTAAAATCAGTTTTAACTATAATAGTACAGGGCCTACCTTTGCAATTTCCATTTCCAAGTATCAATAGTCCATCATCGAGTACATGAATATCGGTTCCTTTATCAGACTCTTCATTATGGATATCATAGGTTCTGTGAAAGCCTTCTTGAGCAATGACCTGCATGGTAAGGATTGAAAAAAGTACTATATAAAATTTAGTCAAAGTTCTTTAAGTTCTAAATAATAGTGTCTGCCCATTAGAGGCAGACACTATCACTTGTGAATATTATTTCAAGATAACTATTTTCTCGGTATGTATCGGATTGTTGTCATCTCGATGTCTGAATTTCCCGCTCGTCTCAGCTTGTAGCTGAGATGCAATACGATTGCAACATATAAAATAGCCTGTCGGGGCTTCCCGATCGTAGTCCATATCTTTATAATAGTTATAGGCAACATGAATCACCTCTCTTTGTAAGAGAGGTCAGAATCTTTGGGAAAAGATTCTGGGTGAGTTGATGTAATGAGTAGAAAGGCTAACTCGGGCTGCCCGATCTAAGTCCATAGCCTTATAGTTATGGGTAACATGAATCACCTCTCTTCGTAAGGAGGTCAGAATCTTTGGAAAAGATTCTGGGTGAGTTGAGCTTATGGGGTGGGAAAGCTGCTTGCTTTTTCGCCTAGGTACAATAACAGCTACTGCACCACCACCTTCTTCACCACCGTCCCTTTCTCAGTGTAGATACTGATATAGTAAAGGCCCTCTTTACAATGGCTTGTAATACGGCCACCTTTTTTTACCCAAAAAAAACCATTCCACCAAATATTTGGTCTTCTTAACACATAGAAGTTTGTTGTATTATTATTTCTTTGTTTGTACTTGCCTCCTGTTCAGCAGATTGTCTTATGATGCTACTCCAATTTGACTGGTCCATTCTTTCATGTAGAAGTCACGTTCAGCGTAGAAGAGTAAGGAATTAAATAATCTATCGTTGGATTATCGTTTAAGAATCTGCAGTGAAAACTAGGCAATAATATCACCCGCTCTTGCCTCTTGTCTGAAACATGATTTATAGGATTAAAGGATGGGCATGATGCCTTCCCACAATGCCTTCGCGGGCTAGCTTTCCTTCTTTGGAGAGGGCCAGGGAGAGGATCACCAAAAACCCTACTCGATTATGGAATGCTGCAAGCCCAGCCCTCTTTCTTGTACGATATGTTAAAAAGCCTAATTGCAGGCATTAAGTAGTTTTCATTTTTGATATCAAGGCTAGGAAAACTAGTTTTGCGACTTCAAAAAATTTAATCAAAATGAAACTTTACCTACAACTCATATTAGCACTGACATTATGCCTCTTTTCTTGTTCTGGTGATTGTGATCTGGGCTACGAAGGCGATGGCTGTAACACAGAAGTCAGACAAAAATTTCTAGGCGCATGGACTTCAGCAGATTACAACTGTGATCTCGGAAACTCTGAAACAACTAAGACCTACGAAATAGTTTCTGGCACAGTTATCAATGAAGTAGAAATCACTACTCCTACTACTCCCGACTTAATTCTAAAAGGGACTGTGCTCGGCACTAGCCTGACTATAGCTCCGCAAGATTTTGTTTTTGGTGTAGACGTCACCTATTCTGGTCAAGGTACTATAGTAGGTGATAGTCTGAACTTAGAGATTCTTCAGGACTCTGATGGACTTGTAAGAACTTGCACAGGAACTTATAGTAAATAGAAAGCTCAGCGAACTAAGGTTTTCTTTTTAAGCCCAAAATTTTCTAGCTTACTTCTTCTTGGGATCTAATCCTTGTATAGAAGTGAATAGTAAGCAACGTGAAAATAAATTTGTACTTCTAGCAGATCATGGTGGTCTGCTAGTACTTATTCTCTATGGATTACTATGCTGTTATTTCTATCTGGAGAGAACTACTTTTCTAGATAATCCTTTCTCAGTCTACAAACTCATACAAGAAAAAGCTCTGCACGTCAGCGCTAACCGCTGGCCTGCCGCTATCATAAAGATTCTTCCACTGCTTGCCATCAAAGCTCAGCTTTCACTGAAGACCATCCTACTGTGCTTTTCATTTTCCTACTTCTTGTTCCATCTCAGCTTCTTTCTACTTATTCGCTATCGACTCAAAGACAAAATATATTCTTGGCTACTGATCGCTACCCTCTTGCTACCAGTGGCGCATAGCTTCTATTGGAATAACTCGGAACTGATACTTGGCTTATCCATGCTTTGCTATTGGCTAGCGCTCTTGCGGGCTGAGCGCTATCTAGGCAGCATTGTGGTCGGCCTGGTTATGGCGTGGCTACATCCTCTGCTTATTTTATTAGTTGTCTACAGTATCGTGCTGTTGTTAATAGAGAACAAAAAGCCAAGGAAATTATTGGTACTGAATGGTGGGGCCTATATCAGTATGCACTTAATAAAAGAAGTGTTTTTCCCTAATTATTATGATAGTAACAAGACAGTGCTTTTCAAGAAAAAGCTAAGCAGTTACAGCTTGTCTGATGGGACACTGTTTGAACTTATTTCGGATAACCACCATTTGCCTTTGGTAATAGGCATCTTGTTGACACTTGTGTTCTGCTTTTATAAAAGAAAAATAATACAGGCGTTTCTACTGGCTGGCTTTTGCTTATGCTATCTCTTCATTAATGATCTCGGCTCTGATAACACTTTCTATGTGTTCTACCATGAAACTAATTTTCTCATTCTGTTTTTTGCTGCGGCCTTTACTTTTTGTATAACGAAGCTATGGGATAAGCTGCCCTTTTTTAAAGTGCTGTTTGCCCTATGTCTCCTTCTTTCTTTTGCAAGGATTATGTACACTAGTGAATTCTACAAGCAGAGAATAGCAAAGTATACTATTGCAGCCATAGAAAACGACAGAGCTATTCTGAGCTATGGCAAAGAGACTAGGCAATGGCTGGTGCAAGACTGGGCCTCTGCTTTTGAGTCACTGATTATTTCTACTATCAAGGACAGAAGCGCCGCAATTATATTTTCTAATAAGCCTCAGCAACTGCTGCAAGAAAGAGATTCCAAAAAAACTTTTATAACTGGGATGGGCAAACATTTTGAGGCAGCACCAGATTCTGTTTACTTTCGGTTAGTTCCTCAAGCCTACAGAGAGGGAAAAGCAAACTAAGAATCAAAAAGTGGCTAGTCTATACCATATTGTAAGCCCAGAGTAAGTACCACAAAGGGCTCTTTTCTTCCTCGACCATCATTTCCCAAGAAGCCATTGTGATATTGCTTACCCGCCTTTATGAGGCCTCTCATTTTTTTTGTTATGGGGAAATTAGCACCAACACCTACGCCTATCGCCATAACAGAAACAGAAGGATCAGAATAGCTACGGTGACTCTTATCATCCTTACTAGCTATTCTATCTATGGATAGTTCTTGATAATTGATTGGCTCAGCATGATTGACATTGGCATAAGCGAAAAAACAATTGCAGGGTAAGCGATACTTTAGTTCTATGCCTCCCATTAGATAAGCTTGCTGGGCAGAAGTTCTGTCATACAAAGTCGTATTTCTAGAAGCTTTGGCACGACTTGAAATAGCTCCTGAAGCTGTCTCAGGAGAAATTCTAGCGATGGTCTCATAGGTGTAGAACTCTGGTGTACGAGCATAATGCATGGATAGTCCTACTGAAAACTGTCCTAATGGTTTTTCTATAACTACTCCTGAGCTTATACTTTTAGATACAGAATATCCTCCCGTCGGAATTATAGACTCTATGCCTATTACCCAGTTGGCATCATTTAATTTAAAGGTCTTTTGTTGTGCAGTGGCCTGATGGGTAAGCAAGGCTATTACAATAATCAAATAGGAAGTTATTCTTTTCATCTGCTGTGTTTGTATACCCATTACTTACTTATTAATACGGAATGATGCCTGCTAGATGAATAAAATATTTAGAAACTATTAAATATTTATTTAGACAAGCTTAAATATTCAGGCTACTATTCATTCGTATGGCATAATTTTGTATGTCTACTAAACGAAACACTAATAACTATGAGCATCGTAGAAATGAAAGTCCCTACCATAGGGGAATCTATCACAGAAGTCACCCTATCTCAATGGCTGAAAAAAGATGGCGAATATGTCAATATAGACGAGCCCATCTGTGAATTTGAGTCAGATAAGGCCACTCTAGAATTTCCAGCAGAAGCATCAGGCAAGCTTATCTATGTAGCTGCAGAAGACGACGATCTAGAAATAGGGGCACTCGTAGCCAAGATAGATACCAGTGTCGCCGCCCCTGCGGGAGGCTCAGCACCTGCACCTGCAGCGACGCCAGCTGCTCCAGCAGAAAAACCAGCTGCACCTGCTAGCACTAACTACGCTACTGGCCACCCTTCTCCCGCAGCCGCAAAAATCCTAGCTGAAAAAGGAATAGACCCAGCTGCTGTTACTGGTACAGGAAAAGATGGACGTATAACAAAAGAAGATGCAGAAAAAGCAACTGCTGCTCCAGCTGCCCCAGCAAAAGCTGCTCCTGCCGCACCTGCCGCACCAAGCTATACCCCTGCTCCTGCGGCCTTCAGCAGAAATGATAGAAGAGAAAAGATGTCTCGTATGCGAAGAACCATCGCCTCTAGACTCGTAGATGCTAAGAACAACTCTGCCATGCTCACCACCTTCAATGAGGCGGATATGACTAATATCTTCAAGCTCAGAAAAACGTATCAAGAAAAATTTGTAGAAAAGTATGGCATCAAGCTCGGCTTCATGTCTATCTTCTCTAAAGCCTGCGCACAAGCCTTGATGGAAATGCCTTCTGTCAATGCCACACTAGATGGTGATCACCTCATCTTTCATGACTATGTAGATATCTCTATTGCTATCTCCACGGATACAGGCCTAGTAGTGCCACCGGTACACAATGTAGAGTCTATGTCTTTTGCTGATATAGAACTCAAAATAAAAGAACTGGCTGGTAAGGCGCGCTCGGGTAAGCTGACGCTAGAAGAAATGTCAGGCGGTACTTTCTCGATAACGAATGGAGGTATCTTCGGCTCTATGCTCAGTACTCCTATACTGAACAAACCACAGTCGGCTATCCTCGGTATGCATAATATCATCAAGCGACCTATAGCAGTAGGTGATGAAGTGCAGATCAGACCGATGATGTATCTAGCGCTTTCTTATGACCACAGAGTCATAGATGGCAAGACCTCAGTAGGCTTCCTCGTTAAGGTCAAGGAACTACTAGAAGATCCTGTACAATTGATGATGAATATCTAAGTTCTACTCCCATAATATACAAAGCCCTACTATCACGGTAGGGCTTTTTTTATGGCTATCCAGCTTGTTAACTGTTAAGGTTTCAAAAATATTTACGTACTGACAAATAGCATTCATTTCAAACTAAGGTTAGCTCCATAAAAATTTGTCTTTAAGATGATAGAATTTTTTATTCAAAGTCAAATTTATAATACCCATGTATTTAAAATCAAAATCCCTACTTCTGGGATTAGGGATAGTTTCATCCCTTCTTTATGTTCAGTGTTCAACTGATTTCGAAGAACCTGAAAAAGCAGAAATATCTTCTGAAGCCCTGATGCTAAGAGGGCATCAACGTTATGTAATTATCCTAGAAGAGGGTGAAGATCTAGAATCACTTGAAGATGTAAGAGGGATCGGAAAAGGAATATTAAAAAAGATAAGTGCTAATCAAGAACCTGATCACTTATATGCCTCTGCACTAAAAGGCTTTACTGCCTACTTGTCGCCAGGTCAGGTCAAAAAATTACTCAAAAATGAAAAAGTCATTTCTGTCGAACTGGATGCAGTAATTTCTTTAGGACCACCTCCTGGCAAAGGGTGGAATAAAGAAGAAACAACAACTGAAGACCCAGTCGCAGAACCAAGCCAAACAACTCCTTGGGGTATCACAAGAGTAAATGGTGGCATAACAGCTACTGACAAGTTAGCGTGGATTCTAGACTCAGGTATAGATTTGGATCATCCTGATCTCAATGTAGACAGATCACTGGAGTTTACTGCTTACACTAGAGGTAGAAATGCTGGTACTGGAGATAAAAATGGTCACGGCACACATGTAGCTGGGACGATAGCAGCGCTAGACAACAATATAGGGGTAATAGGTGTAGCGGCAGGAGCAAAAGTAGTTCCTGTAAAGGTACTAGATGCTTCTGGGTCAGGTAGTTGGTCAGGCATACTTGCTGGAGTAGATCATGTTGCTAGATATGGTTCACCAGGAGATGTGGCCAACATGAGTATAGGTGGCGGCATCTACCAGACTCTGGATAATGCCATCATTAATGCTGCTCAGACTAGCGGTGTAAAGTTTGTTATTGCAGCAGGTAATAGCAGTGAGGATACAAATAATAGCAGTCCGGGCAGAGCAAATGGCCCTAATGTCTATACTATATCGGCAATGGATGTCAATGATAGATTTGCAAGTTTCTCTAATTATGGCTCACCAGTAGATTATTGCGCCCCGGGAGTGAATGTTTTATCTACTTGGACCAACGGAGGATATCATACTATCAGTGGAACTTCAATGGCAACACCACATGCGGCGGGCTTGATGCTTTTAGGTCCTACGACAACTGATGGTTACGTACAGAATGATCCCGATGGAAATCCAGATCCAATAATAGTACGCTAAGAATATATAAAAAACGAGGCTGATTTTTTAACAAAGAGAGGCTGCACCTTAACTGATGCAGCCTCTCTTTAATTCTATAGAAAATCACAATAACTATGACTTAGTCTGGCGCTTACCTTTTTTTACTTTTTCATCCAGCTCTGTGGTAAGCTGCTCAGCTCTTTTTATTTTAGTCATTCTTTCAGAATATTCTTTCTCTGACATCTTACCATTTTTTCTGGCTGCCTCTGCTTTCGCTTTAGCGGCTGCTATCTTATCCTTAGACTCTGCTACTTTACTTTCATTCTTACGGATACTCTTATCCATTTTTTCTCTTTTCTCCTTTTGCTTCTTCTTTGCTTGAGCCGCCCTTTCTGCGCCAAATGCTTTGCCTTTTAGATCTCCTTTATTCTTACCGTATGCATTTCCTTTGTTTTCCTTATCAGCCTTGTCAGACTTTCCTTTACCTTTCTTACCCTTTTTCTCCTTCTTCTCTTTCTTATCCTTTTTCTCATTGCCATTATCATCAGTGTCGCCATCAGTATCGTCGTCAGTGTCACCATCTGTGTCGCCGTCAATATCTCCGTCTGTATCTCCGTCAGCATCCCCTTCTGAGCTATTCTTTCCTTTTGACTCTTTTGACTTTCCTTTACCTTTCCCTTTACCTTTTAGTTTGCCTTTAGCTTCTTCAGCTGCATCTTCCATATCTGATGCAGCATTCTCAGATACATCTTTTACCTTGTCTTTAGCTTGCTCTGCTTTTTGTTTAGCCCATTCGACTTTGTCCTTTCCTTTGCCTTTTCCCTGTCCCTTGCCTTGAGCAGCAGCATTCAATGAGCAAAACAATAGAGCTATAAAGAGGGGTAAGCTTTTCGTGAATAATTTTTTAGTTAGCAACATAACTTTCTTTTTTTATTGAATAAAATGAGTACAGTTAATAGACGAAATACAAAGATCATTTGTCTATTTCTTCTAATAGCGCATCCAACTCCTGAGCTGTTTGCTCCATACTTTCCGTCGTTTTCTCCATCTCATTTGTTAAGGTTTCGATTTTTTCTATTTCCTGTACTTCGGCTGGAGTAGCACCAGAGTCATTACTATTCTGTTGTTTTTTATCAGTACAAGCTGTTAATAAAAACACAATCAGTAGCGTGATTTTAATAATATATTTCATAAGCGTTAATTAAGAATTAAAATGATAAAAAGTTGGGTTGAAGGCCTTTAGGAGCCCATTTAGAATGAACAATACGAGATAGGAATTTGCTCATTTTCTATAAAAATAAGACCAGTAAATTTCTTACCGGAACAACATTTATTAGATAAATATAAGATTAACTGGCTAGAATTTAACCCCATGATCTCAATAAGCAAAGGCAGAAAGACATCCTTATTCTGGCAGCTACAATACAATTGCAAAACAAACAAACTGAACAAAAACAAGACTGACAAGCAGCAAACATTTCCAGCTAAGGGCAACGGACTTTTTTCCTGTCTTAATAGTACAAGTGCCAAAGGCCAATAACTAAAAAATAATAATCGAGGCTGATATAAAAATAAAGAGGCTACATCGTAAGATGAGCCTCTTTTTATTTATAGCTTGTGGAGTGGTTTTTTAGTCGGTACAGATTAAGTCAGCTTCTTGATCGATATAGATACCAATTTGCTTAGCTGAATTACCTTGCCCTCTGACGGCGCTGAATGCATAAGTCAGCTCATCAGTAACAGATCTCAGAACATCTGCCTCAGCAAACAAGTCCACATTTCCATTGACAGCACTACTCGCTGTTGCCGTTATGTTGTCTGGCAAATCATCAAGGGCCTCTCTAGTCACTTTATAGGCAAAGGCACAGTCAGAATCCAACAACACTA
The DNA here is from genome assembly GCA_938002665.1 of uncultured Saprospiraceae bacterium. Classification (GTDB taxonomy): domain Bacteria; phylum Bacteroidota; class Bacteroidia; order Chitinophagales; family Saprospiraceae; genus RFSX01. Next base: position 9,010 of record CALLAE010000159.1, read on the forward strand.
TTTTCCTTTCGTCCGAAACAATGCTGGACATTTCTACTCTAATGAGCGCTTGATCTGTAAAACAATACCTCTTTCTTTCAATATCGAACCGTTCAAAATCTGGATAGGCAGCCTTTATCATATCAATTTTACTGGCTTCAAAATCTATATCCACTAACTGCGGTCTATCATTAATACGATTGACCTTAATCACTGGTCGCATGACCCATCTACCACTACCTGTCTCATGTACAGATCTACAAGCATCAAAATCAAGTTGTAAATCTAGTAACTGAATCGTATCCAATCTTTGATTAAACTTAATCGTCAGGAAGTCTCTATTTGCAGAAGGCAACTCTAGAGGATGCTCTACCCCTTCACTATCAATTATAGAATTGTTATCACCTAACTCAAATATGATATCTTTTAAAAAAGAAATTTCAAACGTATCTACCGAGATCAGGGTATCTATTCCATCCTGAAAGTCCAGAAGATTATAAATACCTTGCACTGTGGATAATTGATATCTAGTATCATCTGCAACTATGTACATACCTACGATATCTACATTCACTGCCTGAAGGTCTACCGGCGCATCTGTCAATCTTATGCTCAGGACTCTTTCTTCTTCCTGCAATTCTCTAGTCTCATCTTCTATCTCATCTCCATCATCTCCTTGCTCTTCTGTGGGGTCAGTCATTTGTTCTGTGTCATCACCATTCGGCATCTCATCTTTCTGACAAGAAAAGAAGGTAAGCAGGCCTATCAAAAGCATGCAAGTCCATAAAAGTTTAGTGTTCATCATAGCTTAAAATTATATCCAATGCGGAGTATATCAAACCCCTAGCTAAGATTTAACGTCTTTATAAGCGAATACGTCCTTATTTGCCTTAGAAATCTAGCCATAAAGCTTATATATCTAGCATAAGAATTACATCCTATCCAGATAGTAGCTATAAGAGGAACAATATTTGTCATATAATTCGTTGAGAATCAAACAAGCAAGGCAATAATGACACTTGGAGAATTTATATCTTACCTAGGTAACAATCCCTTCTATCCCCTATTTTTCTTTTTCATCCTTCCCGTGGCTGCGCTGCTGGCGAGATATATGGCTAAGGGTGAAGGGCATCTAAGTCCTTGGTGTATCTATTATTCTGCGCTGATCTATCTATCAGTTATCCCAGGCATCTTTGCTATCCTCCTTAATATCTATCATATGCTGTTCGAGAAAAGAAGTATTTATGAGATGAATATCATGGTGGATGTACTTCCTATCCTAAGCATGCTTTTGACACTTTTCCTTATAAAGAAAAATGTGGATTTTAAAGAGATACCAGGTTTTGGAAAGTTGACAGGCTTTGTGGGATCCATAGCGGGGCTGATGCTAGTCTTTTTTGTACTAGACAAAATGCATCTTATTGTCTTCTCTTATTTACCTATACAGTGGTTAGCGATAACACTAGTAGTGGCATTTTTTGTAATACGACTAGTGACTAAGAAGGTGCTTACTCAGTAAAATCAAAAGGCTGAAGTCTAAGGCTTCACAAGACCAGTTTTCTATTAACTTTGCCCGATAGTCCAAGCACTGAGATGGCAGAAGAAGGAAAATTATCCGAAGAAGAAATAGCTAAATGCATCGACATACTTAAGCAGTTGAATGCAGACTCTACCCCACTGGCAGAGCTAAGTCAAGAAAAGCGTAAAGAACTACTCTTCAATGCGGGTATGCTCTCCCGCCCCATCAGACATGAAAGACAAAAACGCAGAAATGATTCTAGACGAGTAGCTAAGCGCAAGCAGTTCGAAAGAGACAAGCATGCCCGCAAAGAGACAGGTATTAGAAGTGCCAGGGACGCTTCCATCTTCGTCGCCCCAAAGCTACTCACCGCAGCTAGCCTAGAAGAAAAAGAAGAACGCATCCTTACCTCCCCACAGAGCTGCTACGTCTGCAAAGAGCGCTATGACAAACTGCATCACTTTTATGATTCTATGTGCCCAGAATGTGGCGACTTTAATTATGCTAAGCGCTTCCAGAATGCTGACTGCACTGGGCAGGTGGCAGTCATCACAGGTTCTAGACTTAAGATAGGTTATCATATTACTCTGATGCTTTTGCGGGCAGGCGCCACCGTTGTAGCCACAACAAGATTTCCAGTAGACTCCGCCACGCGTTATGCACAAGAAGAGGATTTCAATGATTGGGGCCACCGTCTCAAAATACACGGCCTTGACCTAAGGCACATACCTAGCGTAGAAATTTTCTGCAACTACATAGAGCAACACTACGACCGACTAGACATCCTCATCAATAACGCCGCCCAAACCGTCCGCAGACCCTCTGGCTTCTATAAGCATCTAATTGCCAAGGAAGAGCTACCATTCGAAGTGCTACCTCCAAGAGCACAAGAACTCCTAGAAAATCACCAAGCATGCATCTCTGCACTCAACGAGTACAGTGACAGCACTAAGCTACAGCAGAAAAACCTGCCCGTCTCTTGGCACCAGCCCGAGCCCGGCATCGGCATCCGCGCCTCAGCAAAGCTCTCGCAGATTCCCTACAGCTTTGACAACTCTCTACCCACCAAAGAAGTCTTCCCAGAAGGACAACTAGATGCGGACCTCCAGCAAGTAGATCTCAGAAAAACAAACAGCTGGCGTCTCAAGCTAGGCGAGATAGAAACACCAGAAATGATAGAAGTACAACTGGTCAATGCCGTAGCCCCCTTCGTCCTCTGCAACCGTCTCTCTAATCTCATGCGCAAAGAAAATACGGGCCTAAAGCATATCATCAACGTCTCTGCAATGGAGGGTAAGTTCCACCGTTTCCACAAAGAAGACCGCCACCCCCATACCAACATGGCCAAGGCCGCCCTCAACATGATGACGCATACCTCTGCCCTAGACTTCGCCAAGTCCGGCATCTATATGAATGCGGTAGACACAGGTTGGGTCACTGATGAAGACCCTGCAGAGCTATCCAAAAGAAAAGAAGAGATACATGATTTTCAGCCGCCGCTAGATATTGTGGATGGGGCAGCTCGGGTTCTAGATCCACTCTTTGATGGGATCAATAGTGGGAAGCATTGGTGTGGGAAGTTTTTGAAGGATTATCGGCCTATTGATTGGTAAGCATAAAATCTAGATTAGTTATACCTTGACATCCAGATGGAAGAAAAAAAAACCAAACCAAAAACACAACCCAACAATCCCCTCCACGGCATCAAGCTCGCCGACATGCTAGAATATCTCGTTAAGGTATGGGGCTGGAAAGAGCTGGGACGTATCATCAATATCCGCTGCTTCAATAATGATCCCTCTATTAAGTCTAGCTTGAAATTTCTCAGACGTACGGAGTGGGCGCGCACTGAGGTAGAAGAGTTTTATCTTTATACCTTGGAAAAGAAAGGAGGTCCGAGTAAAGATTGACTGAAAAGTCAGACCTAGTGTGCTGTTCTCATGTTTTGCCCATGAGTCGAACAGCTACACCAAAAAAGGATTAGTCCGTCTCTCCTCCCCTATCGTCGTGCTGGGGCCATGCCCATTATACACGACTACTTCATCTCCGAGTGGATACAACTTATCTTTGATACTAGAAATCAAGGTCGCATGATCGCCACCCGGCAAATCTGTCCGTCCGATGCTCCCCTTGAATAGTACATCTCCAGCAATCAACTGCTTACTTTCTCTATGAAAGAAAGAAATACTTGCAGGTGAGTGGCCTGGTGTCAAATAGACTTCCAGTTTAGTATCACCGAAACTCAAGTAGTCTCCTTCGTCGAGAAAAACTGTGATATCAGGAGATTTCTCATAAGGGGTACCATACATGTGCGCTACACCTACCATATTATCGAGTACTATTTGCTCTCCTTTATGCGATATGAGATCTAAGCCATACTTTTCAGCTACAAACTTATTGCCCAGTACATGATCTATATGGCAGTGGGTATTGACGAGCTTAGTGGGAATGAGGCCATTAGACTCTATAAAGTCTACTAAGGTTTTTTGCTCTGCCTCATCATTACATCCGGGGTCTACAATACAACATTCCTTAGTATCATCATATAACACGTAAGTATTTTCTGCCCAGCTACTAAAGGTAAAAACTGCAATCTTCATCTCTGATAATTATTTTTAAAGCCTCTAAAATAGTCTTCTAACTCTAGAGTCTAAGTAACTAATAGAAATGTCTCTTTCATTAGTCCTATTATATCGTAATTATTGGCAAAAAGACTTATTTTTCTCTTTCATCTTATGTATCAAAAAATTAAAATTGCATTCTGCTACTTTTTCCTCCTCAGTCTAGGACTAGGTGCTCAGGCTATCAATACTGAATTTGGAAAAAACAGGGTCCAGTATCATGATGACCATCTCAACTGGTCTCGTTATGAAACTGAAAATTTTGTCACCTACTGGTATGGGAAGGCCCGTAACATTGCACAACCTGTCCTACAACTTGCAGAACTGGATCATGAAGAAATACAGAAGATACTAGAGCATACGCTGAGTAACAAAATAGAAATCATCGTCTATATTGATCTCTCTGATCTCAAGCAATCCAATATAGGCTTAGATGAAGCCTTTACAAATAAGTCAAAAACAACCAAGGTAGATGGTAATAAAATTTCAGTCTACTTTGATGGCGACCATCAGCATCTTAGAGATCAGATAAGGAAAGGTATTGCTAGCGTCTATCTCAATTCTATCTTGTATGGCTCTAGTCTACAAGAGATCGTTCAGAATGCTCTTTTACTCAATTTACCAGACTGGTTTAGTGAGGGCCTGATAGCCTACTCGGGTTCTAACTGGGATAGATACATAGAAGATGAGCTCAGAGATCTGATGCGCAATCCTGATTACAGCAAATTTGATAAGCTGGCAATAGATCATCCTAGAGTAGCAGGACACAGTCTATGGAATTACATTTCCAAGACCTTTGGGAGTTCCACTATAGCCAACATAGTCTATCTGACTCGTATCAATCGAAATCTCAATAACAGTTTCCTGTTTACCTTAGGACTAGAATATGATGTACTCAAAGACAACTGGGCCAGTTATTACCAGGAACTCTACAACGCTGAAAAAGGCCGCTTAGTCAGCAGTGAAAAGCTCAATAAGGTGAAGCTCAAAAACAAAAAAGGAGTTCCTGTAAGTAGGTATAGAATTAGTTCTGATGGACAATATCTAGCCTATGTAACTAATGATAGAAGCAAGGAAAGAGTCATCGTCAGAAACATAGAGACTGGAGAAGAAAAAACAATATTCAAAAATGGGTACAAAAATATCTTCCAAGAACCAGACTACAACTATCCGCTTATCGCATGGCACCCTTCGTACCCGGAACTGACCATTATCTATGAAAAGAATGATATAGCAAAAGTCAGAAAGGTAGATGTCAAAAACAACACCACTGAAGACCAAGACCTAACTACAAATTTCCAAAGAGTCTATAGTATTTCTTACATCAGACCAGATGAGTATCTTCTCTCTGCCAGCACTGATGGTTATTCTGATCTATATATCTACGAAGCTGACAAAAGACACCATACCAGAATTACTGAGGATTTCTATGATGATCTGGATGCAGAAGTAATCTACTATGATAACAAGAAAGCCATACTATTCCGATCTAATCGCCCTGACCTTAGTCTTGAAAAAAACAAAATAGATACCATCTTACCTATAGATAATTTTGATCTATTTCTACTCAAAGGATTTAGATCTACTTCTGAACTGGTAAGACTGACTGCAACAGAAAAAATAAACGAAAGAGCAGCCTTCCAAAGTGGCCAAAATGAGATCACTTTTATTCATGGGAATACGGGCATAGATAACGCTTACACTTTAGATATAAAAAGCAGGAAGACAACGGCCATCACTAACTCTCAGCACAATCTCATAACACATCATGTCTCTGCTAATTCTGACTATCATTTTTACAACTACTATCAAGATGGTAATTACCAAAATTTCCAGACTGATCTAAGTATAAATCAAGACACCAAACCTTACAAAACAAATTTTGCAAAAGAAAAGCAAGCAGAAGGAACAGATGTCACCATACCGTTCTTACCTGAAGAAGAAGAGGAGAGTCCTGTACTAACAGAGGGAATGAAATTCCAGAGTGAGTTTGATGATGTAGAGGATCTGCTCCCTCTAGCTGAGACACAAAGTAATGAGTTGTCTACAAGTATGTTTGAAAAGTATTTCAAAGATTATTTTTCTGAGAGTTACTACGATGGTAAGCGAGTAGTAAAATTCAAACCGATGCGGGCAAGTGCCTCTAGAGAACGATTCAGGCTAGATAAGTTTGTGTCCAAGTTCGATAACGAAGTGCTCTTTGAAGGTCTAGAAAGTTATACTGGTGAGAATAAAGAACTAAATGGTGTGCCTGTGGGTCTACTGATGAAAGGCATCGTAAAAGATCTACTAGAGGATTACGAGATAACTGTCGGACTCAGAGCGCCTCTTACTTTTAAAGGCTACGAATATTTTATAACTCTAGATAACAACAAGAGGCTCATAGATAGACGACTAGCCTTCTATCGAAAGTCCAATGCAGATGTCGTCAATGAAGAAGCTTTTCCTCCTCAGAGAGAAAAAAGACATGCTTTCCTAGGTCTCTATAGATTAAAATATCCTTTTAATATCTACCAATCTGTAAGGCTGACAACCTCACTGAGATTTGACAAATATTTTCTGCAATCTACAGAGCCGACTTCGTTTAACGCTGATCTAGCGTATGAGAAGAGACTGAGTCTAAAAGCAGAATATGTTTTTGATAATTCTTTTGATGTTAGTATCAATATTAAAAACGGGACTAGGCTCAAAGTATACGCGGAAGGTATCAATGAGTTTGACATGGAACTAAACAATGGCTTCGATGTCGATTTTTCTACAGGCATCACTGGCATACTAGGTATAGATGCCCGTCACTATATCCCTCTATTTAAAAGATCCCTATTAGCACTCAGAGTATCTGCTGCCACCTCTACAGGAAACAAAAGGGTCGTGTACTATCTAGGAGGAGTAGAAGGATGGATAGCACCTAATTCAGAAGAAAATATTCCTACACCAGGAAACGAAAACAGTTCATTCAAAGTATTGGCACCACAGTTGCGTGGTTTCAGAAATAATATTAGAAACGGTAACACTTTTGCCCTTTCCAATGCTGAGCTACGAGTACCTATTGCACATTATATCGGACTGAGTAGAAGTAATATGAATTTTCTAAGAAACTTCCAGATATGCAGCTTTTTCGATGCAGGCCTTGCCTGGTATGGTGTCGGTCCTGATGCTTCAGATAATACGCTTAACTCTGTTAATATTTCCAGCCCTACTGAAAACCCCATTATCACTATTAATGCCAGATACTTCAGACAACCTATTGTGTACGGCTATGGCTTTGGACTAAGATCTACTGTACTCGGTTATTTCGTAAAGGCAGACTATGCCTGGGGAGTAGAAACTGGTATCAAGCGTAGGCCTAAACTCTACATCAGTCTAGGAAAGGATTTTTAATTAGCTCAAGAAAACAATTATGCTCTATCGACTTTTAACTTTGCTTAGCTTCATGCTACTTTTCTGTTCTTGTAATAACGACAAGGCCACTCAGAACAAGTCGAACACAATAGGCAGTAATGAGCTGATAGATGAAATAAACATCCGTCTACCACGAGACCCACAACAAATAAATCCCTTCTTTGCTCCTGGACCTAGAGGTAGAGAAGTCTTCCAGTATATTTTTCTATCACTTGCAGATTTCCATCCTGAAGACCTTAAGCTCTATCCTATCCTTATCAAAGAAATACCCAAAGGCAAAATAGAAACCATCGCAGGAGAAGAATGTATATCTTATGAGATGGAGCTGAAGCCTGATGCAAAATGGTCAGATGGCGTATCGTTAACTAATCGTGATGTAGATTTCACGTTGAAGATGATTACACATCCCTTAGGTAAAGCAACAGGATGGAAACCTTATTTTTCTGAACTGAAAGCTGTTACATTAGATAAAGAAAACGACAAGAAATTTACAATCTCGTTTGCAAAAGATTACATGCTTTCACTGGAAGCGGCTACGACCATCAATCTCATGCCAGCCCATATCTTTGACCCTAGCTCGGCCATGAACATGTATAATATTATGGACCTTGTGAATAGTGAGCAGACAGAATTCACCGATATAGAGCAACAACTCTTTGATAAAATAAATGCCTCAGCTAATGACAAAATAGGAGTCATCCAGTCTGGCCCTTACTCTCTCAGCTCTCATGAAACAAACCAGTACATACAATTAGAGAGAAAAAAAGACTATTGGGGGGCTGCCTATCCTGACAATCCCTTTCTAGCGTCTAATGCCGAAAAAATAACTTTCAAAATAGTCCCTGATGAACTGACAGCTGTTACCATGGCCAAGGAAGGCACTATCGACTTAATGATGATGAGTCAGAGCAACGAATTTCTTAAACTAAAAGATGATGCTACATTCAATAAGGGCTGGAGCTTTCACATACCTCAACTTATGAGATACTATTATCTCGCTCTTAATAACAAGTCTCCTATCCTTAATGACCGCCGTGTCAGAACTGCTCTAGCACACCTAGCAGATATAGATGATTACATAGAAAACATAGATGGTGGACTAGGTGTCAGAACCATAGGCCACTTCCATCCCACTAAGTCTTACTATAACAATAAACTTACACCTATTCCCTATGACGTTACTAAAGCCCAAAGCATTCTAGACGAAGCAGGATGGACAGATAATGATGGTGACGGCATCCGTGAAAAAAACATAAATGGAAAAACGACTAAGCTAGAACTAGACATCCTGATGACTGGTAGTCATCTAAGTAAAAGTATAGCGCTACTCCTGCAAGCTTCTGCAGCAAAAGCCGGCCTAAAGATAAATGTGGTCACAAAAAAGATGTCCCTTTTAAGGACAGAAAATCTGTATACCTATGACTATGACATTGCTATGCTCGCAATAGGGCTAGATGCTAATATAGACGACCCATATAGAAGATGGCACTCTGACAACAAAGACGAGCCAAGAAACAATATCGTCGGTTATTCTAACCCTAAAGTAGATAAACTAATAGAGGCCCTTCGCTCTACCAAGGATGAAAACGTGATGAAAAAGTACTTTTTTGAAATACAAGAACTCATGTATGAAGATCAGCCCTGCATCTTTCTATACTGCCCGCTGAACAAAATGATTATCTCTAAAGAGTATGAGGCTACTTCCACAGCCAAGCGTCCAGGATATCTAGCAAATACTTTTACCAAGGCAATGAAGGGCTGACAAGCAAGTTTATGCTTTTCAGTAATTTCACCCTGCACAATTATAGCAGGTGACCAAGTATTTCTACAAAAGACTCTTACTCATTATCCCCACGCTGATACTCATCAGTATGATAGGGTTTCTGTTTAGTCGAAATGTACCACAGGATCCCGCTACTGCTCTAGTCAATATTAGAGGAGGTGAGCGAGACGGCGGGCAAGAAAAAAACTATGCCGCAGCATACAAGGAGCTCGGTCTAGATAAGCCAGATTTCTATTTCTCGCTTGTACCTCATACCTACCCTAGAACACTGAATGTTATCAGCTCTAAAACTGAAAGAAAAAAAATAAAACAGCTACTGACCAGTGGGCTTTCTTACAGCATAATAGAGCAAGCATTATCTAGTGCAGAAAGCGAATATCTTAGGTCTACTAGACTACAAGCACTGAAGGCATCAGCAAGAAAAAGTTCTGGATTCTTTTTTCCTAAGTTCTACTGGCATGGTAGTGACAACCAGTATCACCATTGGTGGAGCTCTCTGCTCCGAGGTAGCTTTGGAAAATCTTATGTTAATGGAAAGGAAGCGACAGCCGTGGTAGGCAAAGCACTTATCTGGACAAGTTACATAGGCTTAGGCTCCTTATTGTTTTCTTTTATCACTGCCTTGCTTATAGGCTTTTGGTTGGCTAAGCATGCGGAGTCTAGAAGAGCGGAGCTGCTCAATACTATTCTGTATATCCTCTTCTCTATCCCTATCTTTTGGCTGGCTACGATGATGGTCATTTATTTTACAACCGATGACTATGGCAGCTGGACTAATATTTTTCCTTCTGTAGGCATAGAAGTACAACCTGGAAAATCCACCCTTACCCAGGTCCTTTCCAATACACCAAAATTTATCCTACCCATCTTCTGTGGTAGCCTAGCAACAATTGCATTTATAGCTAGGATGCTCAGAAAAAGCATACTCAATGAAATGCAACTACCCTATATCGTTACAGCTTATTCTAAAGGCCTCTCACAGCAAGAAGTACTGAGAAGGCATGCTCTTCCTAATGCACTCTTTCCTTTACTTACAATATTTGTTGGGGCTATCCCATTGATCATCGGTGGTAGTGTCGTCGTAGAGGTCATCTTTAATATCCCGGGCATGGGCCGTCTGCTTTATAACTCTATAGGCGTTGCAGACTGGAATGTGGTGTTCTGCATTTTGATGTTGACCGGCTTTATTACCATTCTAAGTTACTTACTAGGAGATGTACTATACGCTTATGTAAATCCTAAAATTAGATTTGCATAGAGCGATGTTGAGGCAATTGAAAAAATATGGATTCTCTTCTGCTCAGCTCATTGGTCTGTTTCTTTTTATCGGTGTAGGTTTATTTCACTATCTGCTCGCTAATGAAAAATGCCTAGTATGCTTCGGTGGAGATAAAATATTCCTTACAGAAAAGGCCATCTGCTCCTCAGGCATTCCCGCACTTATTCCTTATAGCGCTAGCACGCTGGATGCTAAGAACAGAGATGTCGGACCCTTTAGCGAGCAGCAGGTATCATCAACTTATTACAGACACTGGCTAGGCACTGATAGTTTGGGTAGAGACTTGCTAGCGGGATTGATCCATGGTACCAGCATCGCGTTTAAAATTAGTTTGCTCGCCATGCTCCTTACAGTGATGATAGGAATTTTCTTTGGCTATCTCAGCGGCTATATTGGAGACGAGGGCTTTAGAGTGGAGAGAGGTATCTTGCTGACAGGAATAGTGATAAGCTGTATAGCCTTGTTCTATTTAGTATATGGTCACGGGCTGACACGACTTATTGCTACCCTTGTTATACTAGTGACTATAGCTTTTATGGGCATCAAATCTGATTCCACTCAGCACTCAAAAAATTCTTGGGCCATCCCCTTTGATCTTTTGACGATGCGGCTTATAGAGACCTTTAAAGCTCTGCCCGACGTCTTTCTTGTACTGATACTCATAGGTATGTTTAGGAAAGCTAATTTTACGAATATCATTCTCATTATTGCTCTAGTGAGGTGGCCTACCATTACTAGATATCTGCGCGCAGAAATAATTAAACTCAAGGAGGAAGATTTTATAAGATCAGCGCAAGCGCTTGGCCTTTCGAAGTTTAGAATATTCAAAGACCACATCCTACCACTGGCTATTTCTCCTGTTATCGTAGCTACTGCCTTTGGTTTTTCTTCAGCTATACTACTGGAGTCTACACTTTCATTTCTAGGGATAGGCATTCCGCTAGACCAAGTTACATGGGGTACGATATTAAAAAGTGCTAGATACAATTTTAGCTCTTGGTGGCTGGCCTTCTTTCCTGGCTTGATGATTTTCTTGACAGTCCTATTGTTTAACTCTTTGGGAGATAGACTCAGTGATTATTTTAGGGGGGAGTAGGTGGATTTATGATTGGTGATTGTTGGATTTGTGATTGGTGGATTAGTGATTGGTGGAGCTTCTTATTAGGGATAGCTGTTACGGAAGCAGTGTCTCGTTCTAATCTTTGACTCTGCTGAAGCCCATTGCTTTGACCATCCAGGTAGGTAATGATTTTTCTGGGGCTCTTTTTCTGAGGTCTAGATACCAGCCCATCTTTTTCATGATAGGCACTTTATGCGTCTCTACAAATTCTATCAGGGTGCCATCAGGATCTTCTATATAAGCAAACTGCCCTGCAGCATCACCCATATCGAAATCTCCACTATCCACCGTAAAAGGACTACCATAAGCGAGGCACTTCCCTCTCAGCGCAGCCATACCCGTTATATCAAAACATAAATGGATATAGCCCAGATCTCCCCACATCCTATCCTTAAATATTTTCTCTGGAGTCCTGTCCAGTGTCTGTAACAACTCGATTTCTGTATCTCCAAACAACTTGGAAAAAGCGCCTACCCTCGGCTGCTTATGCCTTAGTAGTACTCTTCTAAATTTTTGCCCCCCATCAAAATAGCTGAAGTCCTCAAATACTCCCGTCTTATCATAGACCACTTCATCATATCCCAACAGATAATTATAGAATTCCATAGCGCGCTCCATATCAGAAACGCCTATCGTCACACCACTCACTCCTCCACTATGGGATAGCTTCTTACCAAACCAACTCTTAGATTCTACTAGCTCCACAAGATTCCCATCTGGATCTTTCAAGAAAAAATGTGAACTTCCATCAGGCGCAGTAGTGATCGGAGTAACCTCATTATTCTGACTAAGGGCTGTATGCGAAGCAGTGACATCAGGGGACTTGAACTTTGCAATATAGATGCCTAGGTCTCCTGCATGGATTTTGAAATTAGCGGGCTGTCCTGTTCTAGATGTGTATTGCCAGATCTCAGCACCACCTCCACCCATCATGTTTAGGGCTAGGATAGCATGCCGACTGCGGGGCTGACCCTCAGTATAAGGCAACATCAGCTCAGCCTCTGCTGCTTCGTCAAAGACAGGCAAGTCCATGCCTAAGTTTTTGCGATACCATTTCCAGGTATCATATACAGAAGTGTTACCGATACCTATCTGCTGGATACCACTTATGATGGGGTCTGTAAGTTCTTCTCGCTTCATTAGGCGACTGCCTCTGCCTTGTAGGTATTGTTTTCTAGTTTGACTAGTATAGCCTTGAACGCTTCTATTGTTTCTGCTATATCCTGATCAGTATGTACTGATGTAGGAATTAACCTTAGTAGTATTACTCCTTTAGGAACTACAGGATAGACAACTATAGAGCAGAATATTCTGTGGTTTTCTCTGAGGTCGTAGACTAGACGCATGGCTTCTTCTACGGAGCCTTTCATATATACTGGTGTAACACAAGAATTTGTGTTACCTATATCGAAACCCGCTTCTTTTAGTCCTGATTGTAACTTGGTAACATTAGACCACAATTTGTCTTTAAGTTCCGGCATGGTCTTCAGCATATTCAGTCTGACTTTGGCACTTTCTACCAGTGGCATCATCAGTGACTTAGCGAAGATCTGCGATCTCATGTTATACTTAAGATACTGGATCATGTCTTTATCTCCTGCAAGGAAGGCACCCACGCTGCCCATAGACTTGGCAAAGGTGGCAAAGTACACATCTATGTCATCTTGGATACCTTGCTCTTCTCCTGCACCTGCACCTGTCTTACCTAAAGTCCCAAAACCATGTGCATCATCTACCATCAGTCTGAAAGAATACTTATCCTTATGAGCGACTATCTCTCGCAGTTTCCCTTGGTCTCCTCTCATTCCAAAGACACCTTCAGAAATCACCAGAATACCTCCACCCGTTTCTTCTGCGACCTTAGTAGCAGCTTGTAATTGCTTTTCGCAACTGACTATATCGTTATGCTGGAAGACAAATCTTTTTCCAGAATGCATTCTCACACCATCTACTATACAAGCATGGCAGCCAGAATCATAGACTACAACGTCTCTTCTAGAAAGCAAACAATCTATGGCTGACATGATACCTTGATAACCAAAATTTACCAGCACTGCAGCTTCTTTGCTTTCAAACTCAGCCAGCTCTTTCTCTAGTTCATCATGATGCTCTGTATTTCCAGACATCATTCTAGATCCCATAGGATAAGCTAGACCCCAACGCTTAGCTGCCTCAGCATCCGCTTTTCTTACCTCAGGATGATTAGCTAGGCCTAGATAATTATTGACAGACCACATAATAGTCTCTTTGCCCTGGAAGAGCATTCTATTACTCAGCTCGCCTTCTAGCTTTGGAAATATAAAGTACCCTTCAGCTACTTCAGAGTATCTGCCTAGAGGTCCTCTATCATTTTTTATTCTTTCGAAAATATCCATTGTCGTTATTTACTGACTATTAAATGGTTACAGCCTGCCAAGGTCGTGAAATAGTGGCAATTAACCAATGAAGTATTTCTAAAATTCCTATTCATACAAGGGTCAATTGTTAAAATTATCTACTAAAAAAGTCGTTAGAAATGAAAATGGGGCTGTACTATCTAGGTAACCTTAGATTTTGCGATTATTTTCCGGAATGTAGCAGGGAACCATCTGGAAACTATTCCTGCCATTTTTACCTCCTTAAAACCCCCTACATGTACCTCTTCCGTGCCTTTTTCAACTGCGGAGAGCACTTTACTCACCATCTTATCTACTGGCATACCATTTCTCTGGGCCTCATCCATAGTCCCTTGCGCTTTGCCATCAGCTGTAAGTGCATTCTTAGAAATATCAGTTTGGATATAGCCTGGACAGACCATCGTCACCTTGACACCAGTATCTTTTAACTCTGCCCGCATCGCGTCAAAGAAGCCGTGGAGAGCCATCTTAGATGCAGAATAGCCTGAGCGGACGGGTACACCAAACTTACCTGCCATACTGCTGATGACTATAAAATGTCCTGCATTCTTTGCTTTGAAATGGGGCAGAACAGCCAGACTGAGCTTTACTGATCCCAAGTAATTGATATCCATCAGCTTTTTGTACACAGAAAATTCGGTATCTATCACTTTAGATCTCTGAGAGATGCCTCCATTATTAATAAGAATATCCACTGTGGATAGTAGGTCTTGATTCTTTTGAATGATCGCATCTAGGCCTTCATGATCTTCTAAGTCTAGAGGGAGGATGTGAATGGCTTCAGCAGCGCCAGCGGTTTTCAGCTCTTGTGCGACAGCTTGCAGGGCAGGCTCTTTTCTACTGGATAAAATAAGCTTAGCACCTTGCTGAGCTAGTGCATGAGCAAAAGCCTTGCCTATACCTGCACTGGCACCTGTTATCCATACAGTCTTATTTTGGTAGTACGACATCGGGGCTAAGATAGGCAGTCAAAGTTAAAAATAAGCCATCTGCCTAGACAGATGGCTTAACTCACTTACTTAATCTTGAAAACCATTAGGCCCAAGTCCCTTAATCTCGAATCACCAGGACACTTGCATTTAATATCTTCAAAATAAAACTTATCAGATGGAATAGCCTGCTCCACCAGTGACTTGGATTTTGCTGAAAAAGTTCCACCTGCATTTACAGAAACCTTGGCATCTGTTCTCTTAGGCACTCTCACCAGCCTAAATTCTTCTATACTGCAATCTGCCTTAAAATCAAAATTCTCAAGCACAGCAAACAAACCATTTTGAAGTTTGAATTCTCCACTACTCATAACACCACCTTTAGAATTTGATAATTGTGGAATGGGATCGGGAATTCTTTTCACTCTGAATTTCTTACTGACATCCAGGCCTTCTGCTTTTACATTCACTTGTGCATAATCATTTCTTCTTGTAGGTGTATTTACAGTCACTACGAAAGTCCCATCTGCTGCCCTTCTTATCTTTCCTCCTCCTGCACCACTCATGCTCGCTGTCAGTGTATTAGAATTGGTGCCCGCTGCAGAAATTTCTACTGGATTATCTACACCTATATAGAAAACATTCATCTTGGTCGGAGAGATCGCTACAGATCTTTCTCCCACTTCATAAGAAAATTCTTTAGTGTAACTCGTAGTCTTTTCCGTGATAGGGTTATAGACTTTAGCAGAGGCTGTATATGTCTTGCGGCCTGTCTCAGAAGTATTGACCAGATACTGTCCTCTTCCCTTTGCATCTAAGCGCAGTGGCCTATCATTGACAGAGAGTTCTATTTTAGTACCTGAATCATTGCCTGCAGTCGCTGTCAAAAACACATCTGCTTTGTAGGGCTCACCTTTAATGATGTATGATTTCTCCGGAGCAGCCACCACAGTAAATTCACTTAACACCACATCATCTTTTCCTATGCCTACTTTCTTACCTAGATAGTTGAGTGCTGCAGCTTCCGTAGATTTTACATCATTAATATATTTATTGAAAATAGGTATCACAGCCTGTACTGGCATCTGGTAAAAATTCATATGCGACCAGCTAGACTTACCAGCTTCTCTCCAGGTCTCATCATCTACATTGACAGCTATTTCTGTCTGGAAACGGTCTCTGTCAGCTTCATCTATGTACTTGGAAATTTCGGACTTAAACTGAAGCAACCTGCTTTTCAGCTCTTCCCCTCTTCCATCCTTGTTTCCATTCTTCATAGGATCATCAACTAATATTCTAGTTGTCACATCGGTATCTTTTTCTCCCTTCAGTTCTTTAGTAAGCTGTTCTGTGACAGGGTCCATGACATAACCGCCTGATGTATTTATAATAGAATCTTTTATTGCAGATATAAAATCTGAAATAGCCTCCGCTTCCTTGCGTATAGGGTCTACCCTTTCTGCATAAGTTTGCAATGAGGGTTTGGCTTTTGCAGCTTCGTGTATGGCATTCTGCATTGGTTCATTAGAAAAATCAAGTGCCCTGTTAGATTTGACCAAGCCTTGGTCTAGTACTTTGAAGGCGTTGAAAATTTCTGCTGACACATTGAGCGCTAGCATCGCGGTCAAGACCAGGTACATAATATTTATCATCAATTGGCGGGGCTCCTTAGGTATAGACATGTCTTGTTTTTTAGAAAGTGAAAAAATAGTTGTGCTTAGGCCTGAGTTAGGCACATAGATTTCTCATCAGAGTCTCAGCACAAAAAGATTCTGTAACTCAATAAAGGGTATGCTCGCGCTAGAGGATTTTCTCCATTACTTTATTAAGAAAAAAAAGAAATGATATCCCTAGCCTATAAGCAGCCTAAGAAAAAAGAAAAGTAAATCAGAAAGCTATCTGATTTAGTTAAGTTTGGATTTCAAAACTTTAGGGGTACGGGGGCATGATAAGTTTATCGCTCATGTTTAACTGATTTTGATTAAAGAATCAGACCTGGAAAATCCAAAGTCCATATTGCCAATTTTAGAAAGACAGCCTTCACTTAACCAGCACATTAAAAGCCCTTCTTCAATGTCCAAAGAAAGAACTGTCTTAAAAATTAACTTGATTTAAAGACTTAAATTGTTGAGGTATGAAATTATTTTTGAAATGAACCAGCACTTTACATTTCATATCTTCTTGAATGGACTCAAGAAAATTAGGGACGGTGTAGGATAAGGA
This sequence comes from uncultured Saprospiraceae bacterium, assembly GCA_938002665.1. Lineage (GTDB taxonomy): Bacteria > Bacteroidota > Bacteroidia > Chitinophagales > Saprospiraceae > RFSX01. The sequence continues at coordinate 26,261 of CALLAE010000159.1, forward strand.
GATTACTAACTAACTGAAAGAAAACACATGATGAGCAGTGTTAGGAATGAGTAATACAAAATATAATCATGCTCGCCATTACTAGCTGATGATTGCTCAGTTGCTATTTTTCTATTTCTTGAGATTTATATGTATCAGCTTCTTCAAAATAATTAGCTGTGTTTTCATCTATCAGTTTTTTCAAATTTTCAAGATTTGCATCTTCCTGTGCTTTCATAGCCTTTCCCATAAAGGATACGATAGATCTAGCTATGGGGCCATTACCTGTAGTAGTAGATTGCGAAGTGATACTAGTGCCTTCAGCTGTTTCTTTCAAAGACATGACATAATCCATGTTCATAAAATCCATCGTGAAAGTCATATCTAAATGTTGGTCAGGGACGATCTTGTTTATCGTTTCTTTCATAACCATCTCTTGTCCCTTATTATCGATATAGACATTTGATACTGCACCCACAGTACTTGCAGTGCCGCTGACTAATTCTGTTCTCTTAAATCCATCTAGCCACTGAGACATTTTAGACTCATCAGACATGACTGCCCATGATTCTTGAGGAGATTTACTGACTAGAATTGTGCTCTCGTAAGATACAGTAGGTGTGATTATTCCTTTCAAAAAAAACAGTACAGCTAAAAGAAGAACTAATACAAGAAGAATTTTTAAAACTTTCATAGTGGGTAAGTTTCAGCTTTATATATCTGTAACAGTCTCATGCTGTTTATTAAAAAATCTATACCTAATAGCAAAATTAAAACTAGAGTGATATTTTACAATGGCAGTACCCAAATTTCTCATTCTATTATAGGAGCAGCTTAAAATATATCTTTCTTTGAAAATATAATTTGGTTCTATCCTAAGACCTAGTGATCTAAAATCAAAAGAACTTCCATATAGTTGCGTTTCCAAGACAACACCTGTGTTCACTTTAAATACTTTAGAACCATAGGAGTAGGCAACAGCAAAAGGGATCCCATACAAAATCTGCGGGGTTTCTCGGGCACCACTAGGAAAAACAGTTTCAAGCCATTCATCTAAATCAGTATTATTCTCCTCCTCAGGATACATCACTGTATTAGTTCTAATAATATGCCTCCCTACCTTTCTCTTTAATCCAATCGCAGCGACTATTTTTTTTTGCATAAAGAATCTTCCTTCTAAACCATACCATTGAGAAGATATAAAGGAAGAGGTTGTAATGGAAGGTGATGCTTCTATGTCCTTAGTATAAACTAAACCTAAGTCTAAAGACTGGGATACTAAGGGAATCCAACTAACCCCTATAGTAGCAATTGCAATTAATATGAAAGTTCTAATTACGTACATCTACCTAAAGCTAAGAAATCTATTTAATTATATAAACTTCTCAAGCATGGAGGACAAGAAGGACATCTTGACAATGGTGTCTTCTGAAACTACCATACACAAGATTGTCAAAGTAAAATAGTTGAGTCAATTCAATCTGACTCTAAACAGTCAGATCTCTTGCTATACGCTGCTTCTGAGGAAGCAGTTCTGGCCTTTTGAATTGACATCTAGTCAATTCAATCTGACTCCAATGAGTCAGATCTCCTGCTATACGCTGCTTCTGAGGAAGCAGTTCAGACCTTTTGAATTGACATCTAGTCAATTCAATCTGACTCCAATGAGTCAGATCAGGCCTTCATCAAGAAAACTATAGTAACCTTTGTCTGAGATGATGAGATGGTCGAGCACATTTATTTCCAATGTCTTACCAGCCTTCACTAATTTCTTTGTGATCTCAATATCGGCCTGCGAAGGACTTAAGTTGCCAGAAGGATGGTTATGGGTCAGAATAATACTAGAAGCTTGCTCTTCTAGAGCTTTTTTGAAAATGACTTTGGGGTCTACTACTGTCCCTGCGACGCCACCTATACTTATTGTTTCTATTTTGGTGACTCTATTATTTCTATTGAGCAATAAGATTTTGAATTCTTCATGTTGTAGATCTTCCATGGCCGCATAGACACATTGGTAGGCATCATTACTACTCGTAATTTTTGGCCTTTCTTTTACTTGGGAGGTTTGTCTTCGTCTGCCTAGCTCTAATGCAGCAGAGATGGTGATAGCCTTGGCCTCTCCTATTCCTTTAAATTTCATGAGCCCTTTGATGCTCGCACGACCCAAGTCATTAAGGTCATTTTCATATTGTGAGAGAATCTGTTTAGCCAAGTCCACAGCAGAGGTGCCTCCTGTACCAGAGCCTATAAGAATTGCTATCAACTCCGCATCACTCAAGGCAGATCGTCCCTTGAGCAGCATTTTTTCTCTGGGCTTATCCTCTTCTGCCCAATGCTTGATACTTAATGGTTTCTTGTACTCCACAATACTATAGTCAATATATGAGTCAGGAATTTGCTTAGCTAATCAAAGTTGTTCAACAAAATTCATGAAGACCTCCTTATGTCGTTCAATATCCATCTTTGGAGAGAGTGCTACGCGGGCTATATAATCTTTATCACCTTCCTTAGTTGTCCCTTGCGTAGAAGTTGCAGGAATCGTCCAGTAGCAGCCTTTTAGTTGTCCATAGCTTACACAGTACTTACTTTCATGAGGAATTTTTGTTATCATTAAATTAATCAATTTATGATTAAGCTTTCTTTTGTACGTTTCCTTTTCTTCTGCTGAACTACCTTGCGTAGGCAGATCCAAGGAAAATACTGATGGCGTAAAGCCTTGCTCTGCCAGTTCTTCTGATACAAAATTTATTTTGGCTGCTGGCAACGTCTCGTTGATGAAATTTACAAATTCACGGGTATTATGATAGGCCTCAGCTATTCTTTGCTCCATGGAAGGCAACTGCTTAGCTAGTATTTCTAGTTGCAACTTTGTGGCTTCATTATCACACAGCCTTAGGTGCTGCTCTACTTTCTCCATTAGTCTTTCAGACTTTACATTCCCGACACAGTAACCAGCAGTACATAGTCCACCACTGGGAAATTTTGATCCACTTGCAAATGAGATCGTCCTAACCGAAGAGAGAACAGCAGCTTCTCCTAAAAAATGCACGTTAGGGCAAAAGGTCTGATCTAAAATAAAAACGGGATCGACAGCCGTTTCACCTTTCTTTGTCTGTCGCTCTTTACTCAGAACTTCCTTTAGTTTTATAAGATCTGGAACTTCTACTCTAGGGTTTGTGGGAATCTCTGCAATGATATAGGGAACTGCATCTTCAGCAGCTATTTTCTCTAAAACCAGTTCTATACTCTGCACCATATCCTTACCGCCATCCACAGGCAAGTCTACGATCTCAGCCTTATCTATACAAGCAGCGACTCTTCTAGCCTGGTCATTTGTTCCACCGTAACAATTTGGTGGTACAATTAGTTTGATAGCCTTTCCACTATGATTTTCTAAAGCATCATGTATAAGCCCCATGAGAATCGCATACTGAATAGATAGACCGCTAGAACCCACTAGTGGCTTAGTAGTTGTTCTCGTAATCGCCTTAATGGAATCAGTGACATGCTTGCGGTTAGCCTCCACATTAGTGTCCTCGGTGTTACTAAATGAGTTATCTACAATTGCATTTAGGGCCGCAAGAGCATTAGCTGGTGTCATAGCTATGGTCTCCCTTCTTCTTACATGCTGTATGTCAGATATATAGTTTTTATTATGCTCTCCATTTACTATCAAGATACTACCTAGCTCAGTATAGCCATAGATAAAGAAATCAATCTTAGGGCTAGGTTTGTCTACAGTAATTTCTCCTTTTTGTACATAGAAAATGGTACTACCATCAAAATCAGAAAGCTCTGAAATATTATTAATCTTCTTTAATTCAAAAGAATAGCCATAAATAAGCCGCAGTACTTCAGCATCAAAAAAGGCTGGCAACTCACTAGTATAACAGATCTGAGTACTTGTATTATCTAGTAGATTTTTTCTAAGAATAGCTAAAATAGGAATTGTCTTAGACGAAAAGCTGATTACATCGTGAGGGCTATACTCAGACATCTTAGCCACTGCCCATTCTAGTATACATGATAGAGGATGACCTAATCTGATGTAGTCGTAAGCAGTAGGCAAGGCCGAGAGTGCAGATGGCTGTGAATTATTGTCACCATACAAGCTCTCAAACTGTTCTATAAACTGTGTCTTAGCTAATTTTTCCTCGTAAATGTCTAGTCGATGTGTTGTAAGACTTAACCAGTCAGAAGGCATATTTCCTATAACATCTTTGATATAATTGACCATTTTGCTGTCTTCTCTCATTGTCACCATAATTAAGCGGGAAAGCTACAGCAAATTAGATATAATCTAAAAATGTTACTATAAGATTTGTTTGTAATGGAACACCTTTTTACGTGGGATGCTTGCTTATTTTTCCACAAGCTCAGTCTGCCTAAAGTATTATGCACCCGATTCAGCTAAAAAAAGAACCACTCTATCGGAAGGCCCTACTAGAAAGTAGAATCTTAAGTGATATTTGCAAAAGCAACAAAGCAGACCTAAACATCAGCTTTCTTAATACCTTCAAATTCATTTAACATGAAAACATTGTTTCTTTCTTTAGTACTTACCCTTACCTTAACTGATGCAGTTTCACAGTGGGGTGATAACTATATTAAGTTATCACACAACATCACTATTGAGAATAAAAACATCACAGGTTTTGACAAAATAGAAGTAAGTGAAGATTTCGAAGTATATATCCATATTTCTGATGAAGAAGAAAAGGTGGAGATAGAAGCAAATGAAAATCTGCATGACATGATAATTGTAGAAAAAGAAGGCTCTCGACTCAAGATCTCTACTAAGTCTTACAGTACTTCTTATAATAGTAGAAAGAAGGAAAGCGCTCAGGAAAGATTAATAGCACATATCACAGCAAGAAACTTATCAGAAATTATTGCAACAGAAGATGTAAAAATAACCTTGGAAGATAAACTTTATGCTGAAAACTTGACTATTGACTTAGATGAGGATTCCACTCTAGCGGGTTCTATAGAAGCACAAAATTTAGTGGTTCTATTAGATGAGGACTCTGTAGTGGATATAGATGGAAGTGCTGAGACAATGCGCTTAGCTGCTCACGAAGACAGCACGATAAAAGGGTTCTATTTTAGAGTAGGTACTCTGGAAGCAAAGCTAACAGAAGATAGTGTAGCTAAGTTAACGGTCAATGGGGCGATAGATCTCCGAGCGAAGGAGGATAGTTACTTCTATTATAGAGGAGATGGTCATTTTACGCGGAAGCAGCTCACAGGAGACTCCGAGGTAAAGAAGAGATAAGGTAAATAAAGAGCAACCTTGTAACCTAAAGGTCCACTAGATTACTCTTTTTATATCTTACACTATTAGCTTACTACAGCTTACTCAGTGCCTTCCCTAAATCCTCTATTAGATCATTCACATCTTCTACGCCTACTGACAGACGTATAAGAGAATCCGTGAGCCCAACTTTCATCCTATCTGCTTTAGGAATAGAGGCATGTGTCATAGAAGCTGGGTGGCCGATAAGAGATTCTACTCCACCTAGCGATTCTGCCAGCGCAAATAATTTCGTACCACTGAGTACTTTCTTAGCAGAACTGAATTTATTATTCTTCAAATCAAACGAAACCATTCCGCCATAATTATTCATTTGCTTCTTAGCAATCTTATGACCTTTATGATCTTTAAAGCCTGGCCAATACACCTTTGATACTTTCTTGTTAGACTTCAGGTACTCTGCTACTTTTTTGGCATTCTCACAAGAACGCTGCACTCTGAGATGTAGGGTCTTGATACCTCTCAGCATCAAGAAACAATCCTGAGGGCCCGGCACAGCTCCTGCTGCATTCTGAATAAAATATAACTTGTCAGCAAGAGACTTACTTTTTGTAATCACGGCACCCATCACCACATCAGAGTGCCCACCTAGATACTTTGTACAAGAATGCCATACAATATCCGCGCCCATATCTAGAGGGTTCTGCAGGTAAGGAGATGCGAAGGTATTATCGACTATAACTTTTAACTTATGCTTATTTGCTTCTTTGACGACAGCCTTGATATCTATGATATTAAGCATAGGATTGGTAGGGGTTTCTATCATGACAAATTTTGTGTTCTTATTCACATATTTGCTGATAGCACAAGGGTCAAACATATCTATAAAGTGTGCCTTGATCCCAAACTGTCCAAAGACTTTAGTAATCAATCTATATGAGCCGCCGTATAGGTCATTAGTTGCTATGATCTCATCACCAGACTTCAGTAATTTAATAATAGCATCCATAGCGGCTAGGCCACTAGAAAAACAGATACCATACTTACCATTCTCTATAGCAGCGAGGCTTTTCTGGAGTGCATCTCTAGTCGGGTTCTGCGTACGGGCATACTCATAGCCCTTATGCTTACCAGGTGCTTCTTGCACATAGGTAGAGGTCTGATAGATAGGGGTCATGATCGCTCCAGATACGGGGTCTGGCTTGACGCCAGCATGGATGGCTTTGGTTCCGAATTTCATTTACTACTTTTTTAAGCTGTAAAAGTAAGATTAATAAAACATGGTTTGAAAAGACCTGACAACTATGTAGAACAAAGTAATTACAAAACTAAGCTAAAATCTAAAACCAATAACCTTGCTACCATGATGAAACAAGTATTATATTTAGAGAATGGCGCTAAATCGAAAACAACAATAAAGAAGTCAGAATCTCTAGGTTAAAAAAGATAGTTGAATATAACCTAAAGATAGACCCACAGATAAAACAGGATAGTAACGGCATAACTTTAGAGTTACTGAATGGCTTTGGGAAATCTTTACTACACTAACAATGGCAAACAGTAAATATAAATATTATCTGACCTCCTTTTTGAGCCAGTTCAACCCTGCTACAATAAGCCATTCGATAATGCAATTAATTGGCCATGTGGATATTCGTCTGGAAAATAAAGGTCGTTTACCAAATCCAGCAACTTACAAAAACAAGGCAAACTATCGCTTACCATTTTCTGAAGAGTGGTTAACTGTAAATGGAGGAACGTCTAAAGAAAATTCTCATTCGTGGTCAATACTTACTCAGCGGTATGCCTATGATTTTATTATCGTAAATGAAAACGGCCTCAGTTACAAAAATGAAGGAAAGGATCTCAATGATTATTTCTGCTTTGGAAAAGAAATATTATGTCCAGCTGACGGTATCATAGTAGAAATTCAAAATACGATTAAAGACTATAAACGTGTAGGTGATAATTCAATTGATTGGAAAACGAAAGACTTCAGAGGGAATTACCTTATTATTCAGCATGCCAAAGATGAATTTAGTTTTATTGCGCATCTCAAGCAAAAAAGTATAAAAGTAAAAGTAGGAGACTCAGTTACCAAAAGTCAAGCTCTTGGTTTGTGTGGAAACTCAGGTCATTCTACTGAGCCACATATCCATTTTCATTTACAGAGCAAAAAGAACTTCTGGACTGCAGCAAGCTTACCTATTCGATTTGCTAAAATATCAAGGAAACAAAATGCTATCACCATGATCAAGGAACACAGTTATATTGAAAAGAATGAGCTAGTCAAGAATGTTTAGCCATCAATAATTACTATGACCACCAATAAGAACAATGAACTTATGTATAGACTATATTTTAAACAAATCTCATTTTTACTACTACTATTTCTGCTAGAAAACTGTAATCTGATTTCTGATGATTGTAGTTCAGTTCAACATCCTAAGGACGAACTAACTACTCTGATGATTTTAGATTCCATCGGCAATAACCTCATAAGTATAAGCACCAATACTAAGGGCATCGAATTTGAAAACCTCACTGAATTAGAACCAGTAGAACTAGATAACTCGTTTAACGATAAATTAGCACTGTTTCTCGGAAGAAATGATAGTGCAGAAATTAATACTGACCATTCCAAAATAATCGAACTAGGGTTATATGACTCAAATGGAGAAATAAACCTTGACACCATAAAACTAGATTACAACTATGTAGAATCATCGACTTGTCCATTCATAGAGTATGGAAATCTTCAAATAACTTATAATGGTTCTGTTGTTTTTAATAAAGAGTATACGCATAGCATTGAAATAAGAAGACCATAGATTAGTAACAATTCGTTACGTCTCAAAGTATTAGCAAGCGCATTATTAACCTTACAAGCCAAATGAAGAACTAAGAATGAGATAATTTTTAAATTGGTGCAAAAAATAAACACATCTCAATCATAATTATAGAGCACAACAACTCCCTCATGAAACTAATTATAAAATTATCTTTTCTCCTGATCACCTTATTATCAGCCACTGCACTATGGGGACAAAT
>CALLAE010000160.1 GCA_938002665.1 uncultured Saprospiraceae bacterium
CACCTTGTCTTGTCGACCTTGTGGAGACAAATTCAAAATACAGGATAAGAGTATATCCTAAGTACTTGAAGTTTTCTCCGTTACGCTATGCTTAAGTCGAAAAGACAAATGGGATTTATGACAGAATAGCCGAGAAATCAGAGGCTGTTTTTTTCATGTTGATGCCGCCTTCTAAAACACCTTGTCTTGTCGACCTTGTGAAGACAACTTCAAAATACAAGATTAGAGTATATACTAAGTACTTAAAGTTTTCTCCGTTACGCTATGCTTCAGTCGAAAGGACAAAAGGGATTGATGACAGAATAGTCGAAAAGTTGGAGGCAGTTTTTTTGTTTCTCCATGCTGATGTTGATACATAAGTGCTTTTTTTCTAAGACTCTGTCTTGTCGACCTTGTGGAGACAACTTCAAAATACAGGATTAGAGTATATCCTAATTCCTTGAAGTTTTCTCCGTTACGCTATGCTTCAGTCGAAAGGACAAGAGGGATCGATGACAGAATAGTCTAGAAGTCGGAGACCGTTTTTTTCATGCTGATGACGCCTTCTAAAACCCCTTTGTCTTGTCGACCTTGTGGAGACAACTTCAAAATACAGGATAAGAGTATGTCCTAATTCCTTGAAGTTTTCTCCGCTCCACTTTGTTACGGTCGAAAAGACAAAGAGCATACTGAACTTGAATAGGCAATTTTTATTCTCCAAGTAGATACAATTCTTACTCTTCTAAAACCCCTTGTCTTGTCGACCTTGTGGAGACAACTTCAAAATACAAGATTAGAGTATGTCCTAATTCCTTGAAGTTTTCTCCGCTCCACTTTGTTACGGTCGAAAAGACAAAGAGCATACTGAACTAAACAAGCTCTTTAAATTCTCCCTTTGCTCAGACCTCTGTCTTGTCGACCCTGTGGAGACAACTTAAAAAATACAAGACAAACGTTTAACACTTCTATTGTAATTTAGTAGTCATTAAACCTTATTAACGACTTTTCTCTAAAATATTGCTATTCATTCTAATGGATAAAGAGAAGATGACTATCTTTTGGTTCAATTAAATGAGAACCTATGCCTAAATTTCCATTCTTAATTCTAGCAGTTATACTAATATCGTGTAATCAGCTTCCTCCTCCCACAAAATCAATTCCCTCTAAAGCCAAACTTGCTGAAAAAATCTATCCCTACTACGAAAGAGAACTAGAGAAAGAGTTTCCCAATACAGAGCTCAGCATAGAAGGTTATCTCAGAGGGAAAAGACAAGTGCAAGAAGATATCAGATCAGAACTAACAAAATCTGCTAATGGATTTGACCAGCCATGGACGGTGCAAGGGCCAGGCAATATCGGTGCAAGAATAAATGCCCTCGCTGTCAATCCCGAAAATGAAAACATCATCTTCGTAGGCTACAGCGGAGGTGGCCTGTGGAGAACAGTTAATGGAGGCCAAACTTGGGAGTCTGTTTTTGATACAGAAATATTTAACTCTATCAGTGAGATTACCATTGATCCAGAGAGTACTAACACCATCTATATAGGCACTGGAGACCCCAATGTTCCTGGTAGAACCTTCATTGGAGATGGCATCTACAAAAGTAGTGACAATGGTGATACCTGGAGTCATCTTGGACTGACTGAGCAAAGAATTATTTCCAAGATCAGAATACATCCAGATAATTCTGAGATAATGTATGCGGGCAGTATGGGCCTACCCTTTACAAAAAATGATAGCCGAGGTCTCTATCGCAGTATGAATGGTGGAGCAGATTGGGATAAGATTTTCTACTTAAGTGACAGCACTGGCGTCAGCGATGTCCTTGTCAATCCTGAGAAACCTGAAATCATTAATGTGGCCACTTGGGATAGGGTAAGAAATGACTCAGTCAGTCTGGTAGATGGCAAAGGGTCAGGCATTTTTGTATCTCAAAATTCCGGACAGACTTGGGATAGGGCCGTGGGCATCCCAGACACTATTTTATGCAGGACTGGACTAGCCTATTGCAAATCTCAGCCAGCCAATGTCTATGCCATTACAGTAGATACTTCGCATTATGTTTCCGCTATCTACAGGAGTCGTGATTATGGTGTCACCTTTTCTGAAATCAATACCAGCATGCTCAGAGATTACGGAGTAGGAGCGGGATTCGCTTGGTACTTTGGAAAAATAGAAGTGGACCCTAATAATCCAGACCACATCTACGTACTGGAAGTAGATCTATGGGAGACGTATGACAATGGAGAGACCTGGCTAGAGGCGACACCACCCTGGTGGACCTATGAAGTACATGCAGACAAACACGACTTACATATAACTGACGAAGGACGACTTTACCTTGCTACAGATGGCGGTCTATACAGAGGTCAGTCGGGTAGTCCTGAATTTTGGGAAGACTTAGAAGATATTCCGACGACTCAGTTCTATCGTGTAGGTTATAATCCACACAGACCTGACCTCTATTATGGCGGTGCGCAAGACAATGGCACCACGGCTGGGAATATTGATAATATATTATGGTGGCCGAGGATATTGGGCGGAGATGGCTTTCAGCCAGTCTTTAATCCCATTGACCCTGACCACTGGTTTGCAGAAGTACAGAGAGGCTCTATACGTATGACAACTAATGGAGGAGAGGATTTCACAAGAGCCACTGAGGGACTTAATGGAAACATGAATTGGGACATGCAATATATCATGAGTCCACATAATCACAACACAATGTATACCGGTACAGATTCAGTTTATATTGCACTTAACTCATATGATCCTGTATGGACTCCCATATCTGGCAATTTGACAGAAGGTGGTTTTCCTACATCGCTTAATGTGTCAATTACCTCTATTGATGAATCTATTATTAGACCAGGCTTAATTTACGTAGGGACTTCTAATGGCTTAATATATGTACAAGGAGCTGGAATCGACTGGAGAAAAATTTCTGATATTACAGAGTTACCTCTTCGTTACATAACCTCTGTGAAAGCAAGTCCATCATATGAAGGCACTGCATTTGTTACCATGTCGGGATACAGAGACAATGATTTTTCTCCAAGAGTTTTTCGTACGGATATTTTTGGTGAAGATTGGATTGATATATCTTCTAATTTGCCTGACATTGCAATAAACGACATCCTCATTATTCCCGATACAGATGATAGAATACTATTTGTTGCGACTGATGGAGGTATTTATGGCAGTGTAAATCGTGGTCAAGAATGGACTAGATTGGGCCTGGGCATGCCTAATATTGTTTGTTACGATATGGATTATAATGTCGCCAAGCAAGAACTCGTAGTCGCGACTTTTGGTCGATCTATAATGAGCTATCCTCTGGCCGAGCTGATCGAAGATGATGTCTCCACAAAAGATATCACAGAACAATCATTCAGCATATACCCCAATCCTACTTCAGACTACTTGAACTTTGATTTTAGAAAAAACTCTGACCTAACTAATAATTTTAGTTATGAGATTATGAGTGCTGATGGACTCCTGCTACAATCTGGTACAGAAGAATCTCGAATAGCAGTGAGTGGTCTTGCCGCGGGAAGCTATATTATCACAGTAACCAAGGGATCAGAAAGGTACAGCCAGACTTTTGTAAAAGAATAGTCTAGATAGCATATCGTCAAAGACTAACCTTAAGAGCCTAACATCAGTGCTGCCAATTCCTCCCCTACCAGGCTTCCGATGGCTACCCCCATGCCGCCTAGCCTCACACCTGCATAGACGCGTGGCCCGAGCGCTTTCACTATAGGATCCTTGGATACGCCTATACCCATGATACCACTCCACCATTGTTCTATTTCTATAACTCTACCAGGGAGTATCACTGTCTCCAGAAAATCTTTGAGCGCTGTCTGTATCTTCTCGGTCAATCCAAATTTCGCAGTCGTCTCTTCCTCTGCTGCCATATCTCTATAACCTCCTAACAGTACTCTATTACCGACGTTTCGGAAATAGACATACCCTTCATTGTAATGAAATGTACCTTTGAATGGGAGGCCTAATATCGGCTTAGTAATGAGTACTTGATTGCGGGCAGGTCGGACTTTGAGCTCAGGAAGGAGTTCTCTGGCAAAACCATTGGAGCAGAGCGCGACCTTAGCTGCTTTTATTTCGAAACCACCTTTCCCATATACATATACGCAAGAAGAACCTGCTTCATAACTAGTCACCTCTACACCATTTACAAGTACAACACCTAGTGCTCTTGCCTGAGTTTCTAAGGCGACCATCATCTTTCCCGTGTGGATTTGACCTTCTGCACTGTTCCATATTAGCTGGCGGACTCCTTGGAACTGAAAAGTGTTTAGCTTATCATCTGCTATGCGATACGTCTCCTGCCGTCCAGTGATGGCCGCTAACTTTTCATTGAAATATTCCAACTGCTCTTTACAAGTTTCATAGAGCTGCGCATCCTTAGCTTCGAACAACTCATAACCACCCCACTCCTTATACTCGAGCACTTCATCACCTACCCGCTCTCTTAATCGCTTTAGTCCGCTCCATCTTTTCTCTACCACAGCCAAGACTGCATCCTCTGATTCTTCCTTGAGATCTGCAATGAGTTCTGATAAACTACCGAAGCATGCAAAGCCAGCATTTCTAGTACTAGCACCACTCGGCATACTGCCCCGCTCTAAGATTACTACTCTACTGGAGGGATGACTTTCTTTTAGCTGAATAGCAGTGCTGAGACCTACTATTCCACTACCTATGATAAGATAATCTGCTTCTTGTAGATAAGTTTCGCTTTCCCAAAATGATGGCTTAATCATAGGTTATAAATATACTGAGTGAATTCTCAAAGAAGCTCAATTCTCAAATGATTAAGTTATTTTAGTATTAATTCGGACGACCTATACTAGACTCAGTTGTAGTAAGATTACAATATAAATCACCTTTCCATTATCAGAACCTATTTACTCAAGCTATCCTATCAATGCTTCACAATTTTTCCAACACCAAGAATAATAATACTCTGGTCTACTAATTCATAAAAGTAAATACCAGAATCAAAATCACTAAAGTCTAAAATCGTAGCTCCTACACCAACTTTATATAATTAGGCTTAGTTGTTTCATAGAGTTACTTTCGATCTTAGTAATACCGATGGACTATTTCTAAAGTTAACTTAATCCATCAACAATAGAAATTACACCAACTATCCTCAGACGTCAGCTTTGTTAGCAGAAATATAGGGAAGTAGATACAGCGGATATCACCTAAAGTGACTATCATTACCACTCACAATAATAAGTCCTATGAAAACTATTGCACTTTTTGTTCTGCTCTTGGGATGCACCTTAGCTTACTCTCAGAGTCTGCCTATAGATTTTGAAAGTCTGACAACTCAGGACTTTGTGGATTTTGATGGTGGCGTAGCTTCTGTTATTGCTAATCCCCATATGAATGGAAGCAATACTAGTGAGAACGTAGCTCAGATAGTCAGATCAGATGGAGCCATATGGGCAGGCAGTAAAATATTCTTATCTGAAAACTTAGACTTTACTACCGATAATATATTGAGTATGAAAGTCTATACCACTGCTCCTGTAGGTACAGTCGTCAAATTAAAACTAGAAGGAGATGCTAACACGGAACGTGATGTTACGACAACAGTATCTGGAGAATGGGAAACTTTGAGTTGGGATTTCACAGGAGAGCCACGCTTGTATAATACTTTGGTATTTATGTTTGACTTTGGGCAGGTGGGTGATGGTAGTGAAACATCTACTTTCCTCTTTGATGATATAGAACAGCTATATGGTGGGAAGCAAATAGACTGGCCCGTTACTTTTGAAGATGAGGAGGTTAATTATACAACGACTGATTTTGGCGGCAATATTTCCGCGCTGGTTGCGGACCCCGAAAATCCGACTAACACTGTCGTACAAGTGATCAAGACTAATGAAGCCGCTACCTGGTCTGGTACAACTATAGGCACTCCCGCTGGCTTTGCTACACCTCTGCCTTTGTCTCTGACGGAAGCCAGAATGACAGTACGCGTCTGGTCACCTGAGAGCGGCACGCCTATAAGACTGAAAGTAGAAGACTCTAATGATCCCACCCACACCTGCGAGACAGAAACCAATACGACTGTGGGAGGAGAGTGGGAAGTAATAGAATTTGATTTTCTTAATCAGGCACCTGGAACAGAGCTACTTTCTATAGGCGTAGAGCGCGGGTGGATTTTTAATATGGCTTCCATCTTTATGGACTTTGGAACAGAAGGTGCGGCCGTAGGAGCTAAGACTTATTACTTTGACGAAGTACGCTTTGGAAATCAAGTCTTGGGTACTAGTCAGATATATGGGCATGAACTCAATGTCTTTCCTAATCCCAGCCTTAATAGCTGGACAATTACCAATTCAGCGGACGATATCATAGAAAAGATAGCAATCTATAAGCCTGATGGACAAATCGTACTAAGCAAGAATCCCCGTTCTAGTAAAGTAGTTATCCCCGCAAGAGACCTAGTTCCCGGGCTATACTTCGCTAAAATCTGGCTAGCTGGTAAGATAGCTTTTCAGCAGCTGGTGAGGATGTAGCTTAGTTATATACCTTGAAAGGTCAACGTTTAATCCCACTTCAAGGTGTACAAATAAGACTCCTACTAAATAAATGTCTTCCTTGATAAGCTGCAATCGAATATGTAGTTAGGTAAGTGGTCAACCGACTATAATAGGCGTCCTTAACGTACCATTACTCTCTAAAAAGGCTACTAGGTAGTCTCTCAACATACCAAAAAGAGATTAAAATCGCTGTATTTGCTTAAATACAGGGCATACTTCAATGAGTCTAGTCTAAATATTGAAATTTTATTATACACGTATCTCGTTGTCTAACAGTTACTTACACATTTGAAGACTTTCTTGCAAATGTTAAAATTGGGCTGTAGGTAGGGGTCACAGGCGTATATAGCCAAAGTTGGTACAAAACTTGGTACGTAACATATGTAAAAATATCCTAATGTGTTATTTGCAGGATATAGACTAACTAATTAACAACCACTAGTCAACTGACTAAAAATTAATACAATGAGAACATTTTATTTACTAGCCTTACTAGCTTGGATTATCGGCGGATCATTTTGGTCTAAAAGTACTTTTTGCGGTACTAAAAAAGCGAAGAAGCCTTCTGCTACGGTCGCAACTGGTGCTGCTAGTGCCGCTGCCACAACAACAGGCGAATGTGACAGATCTCTAATTATGTCTAATGGAGATTTCACAGCATCCAATAGCTCAAACTTCTTGTTTTCGTCAAGCAGTACAAAATTCAGAACACCTAATGATGAATTTGCAGCAGTTCTATCAGAAATAGCTACTTACTTATCTGAAAACGAAGATAAGACCTTGCTTCTGGAGGGCATGTACTTTGAGGCAGAAGACAATAATACTTCGTCAGAAAATTTGGGCCTAGCTAGAGCAGCTGTACTGAAGACCTACTTAGAAAAAGAATATGACATAGCAAGCGATCAGCTACTAGAAGGATCTAAGCTGACTGATAATATCAAATGCTATTACAATAAAGATTCAAAAACAATAACCAAAGGGGCAATTGCAACTTTCGGTGTAAAGTAATTCCACTTTACTTACAACCACTATCATTAATAAAACTAAAACAAAATAAAATGTGCTTATTACTGCCATTGCTACTAACAACTATCGCCGGCCTACTAGGATGGTTAGCTGGAAATGCTAAGACGATAGACACTTCATCATATGATAATCAGATCTCTGCTCAGAAGGTTCAGATCACCTCTTTACAGTCTCAATATGATGGAGAGATTGAAAAATATAAAGCTTTAGACAAAAAGTATTTTAATACTAAAAAGCTACTAGATGAAAGACCAGCTAGAGAGGTAAAAGAAGTCATAAAAGAAGTGGAAGTTGTCAAGGAAGTAGAGGTTATCAAAGAAGTACCTGTAGAAGTGGTCAGAGAAGTGGAGATCATAAAAGAAGTACCAGTAGAAGTTGTGAAAGAAGTAGAAGTCATCAAAGAAGTAGAAGTCATCAGAGAGGTAACTGTAGGAAAAGATGTCCAAGTCATAAAAGAAGTAGAGGTCATCAAAGAAGTTCCTGTAGAAGTAATTAAGGAAGTGGAAGTCATCAAAGAAGTGCAGGTAGAGGTCATCAAAGAAGTTCCTGTAGAAATAATTAAGGAAATAGAAGTGATCAAAGAAGTACCTGTAGAGGTTATCAGAGAAGTACAGGTGACTAAAGAAATAGCAGTACCTCGAGAGGTAGAAGTAATCAAGGAAATACAAGTTACTAAAGAAATACCAGTAGAAAGACTGGTGGAAAAAGAAGTGATCAAGGAAGTAGTAAGAGAAGTAGAAGTAGAGGTCATTAAAGAAGTGGAAGTAATAAAAGAAGTAGAAGTCATAAAGGAGGTACCTGTAGAGGTTATCAAAGAAGTAGAAAAAATCGTAGAAATAGAAATCGTCAAAGAAGTACCTGTAGAAATCATCAAGGAAGTAGAAGTTATCCAGGAAATAGATATGGATCAACTAAAAGCTATGATGGCTGCCACTATGAAGCAGAAAAGAGGTACCGCAAGTGAGACGAGCAGAATAAGAAAGGATGATGAAGCAGTGGAGGTTTCTAGAGGTCGTGTACAGGCGACACCAGTGGTTCCTACTCCACCACCTGCACCTGCTGCCCCAGTCGCACCTGCTAAGCCAGATGATCTAAAAAAGATAGAAGGCATAGGACCAAAGATTTCTGAACTACTAATGAATGGAGGTATCACAACCTACGCTAAAATGGCAGCTAGTACTCCTGAGGAGATAAAAGCTATACTAGAAGCGGCAGGGCCTAGATACCAAATGCACAACCCTACTACCTGGCCACAACAAGCTAAGCTTGCAGCGGACGGAGACTGGGATGGGCTCAAAGAATTGCAAGACAAGCTTAACGGCGGCGTATAAAGATGAAAAGGTGTAAGACTGAGTAGAAAGCTACTTAGTTCTTTAACAAAAGACCGTCCTATTGGATGGTCTTTTTTTTATCATACTACCTCTTTTTAGGACTTGATTGTTTAGCCTAGGCTCAGAAAATATTAACATCAGTTTCTACTTTCATATTTTAGAAAGTTATCTTCTCCTATGAGATAGAAGTTCTAAAAGTAAAAGCAAGCTTACTATTACTCACTAACTAAAGTTGCAAAAACTGTACTTTTAGAGCAAAGTATCCAACGCATGCGCACCTTACTACTTATCACCTTACTCTGCTATACTCAGCTCTGCTTTACTCAGATAGAATCCGCCCCCATCATTAATGAAGGTGAAGGCCCTTACCCTCAGCTCATCATCCGCGGCGCTACCCTCATCAATAGTACCGGCGCTCCTCCCATAGGCCCAGTAGATATAGTTATAAAAAATGACCAAATCACCAAAGTAAAAACCGTAGGCTATCCAGGCGTTGCGATTGATTCTTCCAGACGACCCCAGCTCATGGCAGGAGGCCACGAAATAGATGCCTATGGAAAATATGTTCTACCAGGCTTAGTAGACATGCATGGTCATATAGGTGGCAAGTCCCAAGGCACTACTGCGGAATACGTCTTCAAACTATGGCTGGCCCATGGTATCACCACTATCAGAGAACCCTCCTGCGGCAATGGCCTAGACTGGACGCTAGAACACAAAAAACTGAGCGCACAAAATAAAATTACAGCACCCCGCATCCAGGCCTACACCGTCTTCGGTCAAGGCAGTAAGGAACCTATTGCCACACCAGAAGCTGCGCGCAACTGGGTAAAGCAAAACGCAACCAAAGGCGCAGATGGCATAAAGTTTTTTGGTTTGGCACCTAAGATTTTTGATGCGGCCCTAAGAGAGAACAAGCGACTAGGGCTGCGCTCTGCCTGCCATCATGCACAGCTAGATGTCGCACGATGGAATGTCCTGCATTCTGCAGAAGCAGGGCTCACTACTATGGAGCACTGGTATGGCCTCCCCGAGGCTTTGTTTGTGGATAAGACCATACAGGATTATCCGCTTGATTATAATTACCAGAACGAGCAACACAGATTTGAGGAAGCGGGTAGGCTGTGGAAGCAAGCGGCAGCACCTTTTTCTGACCACTGGAATACGGTGAT
Source organism: uncultured Saprospiraceae bacterium (assembly GCA_938002665.1). Lineage (GTDB taxonomy): Bacteria > Bacteroidota > Bacteroidia > Chitinophagales > Saprospiraceae > RFSX01. The sequence continues at coordinate 10,094 of CALLAE010000160.1, forward strand.
GGACTCCTTACTTAAGTTAGACTTTACTATTGATCCCACATTTAATATTTATGAAGCTAGTCGTGACTTGCACAGAGCAAGGAGAGAAGAATGGCATGAAATATATACGATACCTGACCTCTGGCGATTCTTCTTACCTAGCAAAATTTCTCATGGCTCATACTGGCACTTCTGGGGAACAGAACAAGAAGTAGATTGGAGAGATAATTACCAGCTATGGATGACCTTCGTCAATGAATACAAGAATAGAGGGGGTAGAGTGACGGCAGGTTCTGACTCGGGGTTTATATACAAGTTGTATGGCTTTGGTTATATCAGAGAACTGGAGTTATTGCGAGAGGCGGGCTTTCATCCGCTAGAAGTGATTAGGTCTGCTACTCTCTATGGCGCGGAGGCCTTGGGTATGGATGATGAGATAGGGAGTATAGAAGTGGGCAAGAAAGCGGACCTTATTATCATAGATGAAAATCCCTTGGTCAACTTAAAAGTGCTCTACGGAACGGGTGCCATAAAACTAACTGAAGACAATGAGATAGTGAGAGTAGGCGGCGTTCTGCATACCATTAAAGATGGTATTATCTATGATGCAAAAAAGCTGTTACAGGATGTCAGACGCATAGCAGAAGAGGCGAAGGCGAAGGAAGGCTTTGAAATCAGTCAGCCAGGGATGGATGCATTCTTTGAGCGGATAGGTAAGTAGTAATGACATCCCGCTCATTCTCTAGAAGTCTAAGACCAGATCTAATTATTTCAATGGCTGATGCATAACGACCAGTTTTATTTCGGCTTATATAAACTTGTCGAAATGTTCTCCTAAGATAATGGATGTGTTTTTTGCCATAACATCTATTTATTTCAAATATACCATAATCTGGTATGCATTGAAAGCATGAAGGCTTCCCACTCTGCCTCTTGTCATAAACAGGATTTTTAAGATGAATAGGATTTGCATGATTACTTCCCACATTGCTTTCGTGGGCTAGATTTCCCTCTTTGGAGAGGGCAAGGGAGAGGATTATCGACAAGTTCAGCGTAGTTTGGAGCAGAGCAGAGAGCTAAGCCATCTACGTAATAATTTATGTTCAGCGTAGATTGCAGCAAAGCATCGAGCTGGGCCATCTACGTTGGATGATTAGTTAAGACTCTTTCTTAAGAGCTAGGCAATGTGCTCGGCACCTCTGCCTCTTGTCTGAAACAGGATTTATAAGATGAATAAGATTTGCATGATTTATTCTATCACCTCCTTTTTCATACTGACCGAGGAACGAGCGGAAGTATCTTCTGTCTCGTCTATTACTAGCGATCATCAATAGCTCAGATTTTCTTTTTATTGGAGCTTTATAAAACCAATGGTTAGGAAGAAAAAAGGTGTTGTTATCATGTTAGATGTCGCCTACCAAAAATAGTATTGCTAGAGTAAGAAACTGCAATCCAACAGTCTAGTAGCTTATCCCCAAGTTCTCATGCACCTTACCATTAATGATTTCCTTCGCCCTAAATAACAATCTGTCATCCATGTTTTCCATTTCGTAGAAAGCATTATCGTGCCATAACTGAGAGGCTATCCAGGTCTTAATTTGCTGAATGACATTGTCAGGAAAATTGGCTGGTATCACTAAAGCAGGTTCTTTAGTTTTTAGATAGGTCCTAAATTCTTTGAGCATAAATGCTTCGCGATATCTATCATCAGAGAAACTCTTTACAGACAGATATTGCTTTAGCAGCTCTACTCTGTTACGTTGTACGTAGTCTGTGGTAAAAGTGTATAAGTGCCCAGCATTATTGATCGTATTATAAAAAGTCCAGTCGCTCTTATCATCGAACTTATAATAGATATCAGGAATGATCCCTCCAGGGCCAGCTAAAAACAAACGGCCACTCATTGTCTTAGATTTTAAGGAGTCGGGGACATTAAGATGAGAGGTAAGCGAGTTAGACAATAAGGCTTCTTTGTACGGTACCATAAAATCATTATTGTTCAGAGTTGTCCTTTGTAGATGGCGGCCAGTAGGCGTATAATAACGACCTATGGTAAACCTGATATTAGATCCGTCTCCTAGCTTATAAGATTGCTGGATAAGACCTTTACCATAAGTAGAAACGCCTAACACTACTGCCCTATCCCACTCTTGCATGGCTGCTATAAAGATCTCGCTTGCAGAGGCCGTATAGGCATCTTGTAAAATAACAACTTTACCCGTTTCCCAGATACCACCACCCTTGGAGATATAATCATCTCTTTCTAAGTTGTGTCCACCAGTATAATAAACGGTTTTGCCTTCTGATAGAAAAATATCTGCCATTGCAAGCGCCTGATCTCTTACACCTCCGCTGTTCCCCCTGAGATCCAGAATAAGTTCTTGCATGCCCAAGGACTGCAGGTACTTCAAAGTCGGGAGAAATTCTTCCATAGTCTTCAAGGTAAATTTCCCGACCTTGATATATCCGATTCTGTTATCCATCATGTAGCCCGCATTGACACTTAACCAAGGCACTAAAGCTTTCTGGACAATGACTTTCTGATCGTAGCCAGCTCTCTTAAGACCGAGAGAAAGTTGCTCTACTTCTTTATTATCTATAGCCGTCTGTAGCAATTCCTTCTTAGCCACAATAGACTTATCGTCTAACATAACTATCTGATCTCCTCGTAGCAGACCAGCTTTTTCTGCAGGACCTCCTGAGTGCACATAGGTCACTATCGCCGTATCACGCAACATAAAATAATTAAAGCCCACAGATTTTCCAGAGTATCCTTTGTCCTGATTCGTTTGTGCTTCGACTTCTTCTTTAGTCTGGTACTTACTGTATGCATCGAGTTCTTCCACAACACGGCGTATGGCTACATCCGTCAGCATATCTATGTCCATGGAGTCTACATAGTTGTCTTCTATGTAGTACATGAGCCAGTCGAGCTTCTGGCCTTTGAGACCAGAGGAGTAATTATCTACTTGAGCGCTGAGAGAATGGCAAGAGAAAAGGACTGCTAATATTATTACTATCTGCTTCATTATCGGTGTTGTTGGCTTAAATTGAGCTGCACAAAGGTAGACTATAACAAGGACTCAATAGTGACTTTAATATATTCTTAATCTACTACACTTACTAAGTAAAGAATGCAGCTACCAAAGTACATTTCAGCATTTTTGTCTAACTTAAGGCTAACAAATAATCATATACCATCCTAAAACCTACCTCATGAATATCTTACTCCTAGCAGTTATTATCGGTGTAGGTCTGCTGTTATTTCTGATTCTAAAAGTCAAGTTACCAGCCTTCATTTCCCTTCTTATTGCGAGTATTGTAGCTGGTCTGATCTCAGGACTCAGCGGAGCAGAGGTTATCCTGACTATCAAGAATGGGATGGGTGGCACCTTAGGCTTTGTAGCAACTGTGGTAGGCTTAGGAGCTCTGTTCGGAGGCATACTAGAATTATCTGGAGGGGCGAAAGCCATCGCGCAGCAATTGCTAAAAAGCTTTGGGACAAAGAACTCGGGGGCAGCACTGGGGTTAGCTGGTTTTCTTGTCGCCATCCCAGTTTTCTTTGATGTCGCCTTTATCATACTCATTCCAGTGATATATGCCTTACAAAGAAGAACTAAGAAATCTTTATTACACTATGCCATCCCGCTGCTTGCCGGCCTTGCCATCACTCACTCTTTTATCCCACCTACACCAGGGCCTATTGCCGTCGCAGAAATCTTAGAAGTCAATCTGGGTTGGGTCATGCTTGCAGGTGTACTAGCAGGCATTCCCACTATGATAATCAGCGGTATAATTTTCGGAAAATATATTGGTCATAAAATATTTGTTTCTGCTCCACAAGAAGAAGTGACCGAGGATGAGCTGCATACCCTTCCTAGCTTTCTGACTATCTTCTGTATTATATTACTACCCATTCTACTGATTATACTGAACACCTTATCCTCAGAAGACTTCCTGCCAGTAGGCGCTGGTGTCAAAGCTGCCTTGGGATTTATTGGCCATCCATTTGTGGCATTGATTATAGCAAATCTTGTGGCTTGGTTTGTTCTAGGTAAAGGGAGAGGCCATAGCTCAGAAGAACTACTCAAAGTAAGCAGCAAATCTCTTCAGCCCGCGGGCATCATCATTTTACTCACAGGAGCGGGCGGCGTATTCAAGCAAGTGCTGGTGGATACAGGCGCAGGGGCAGAAATGGCCAATGCGATGGCTAACTTAGGCATGCCTCTTATCTTATTTGCTTTCTTAGCAGCTTGTGTGGTACGAGTCATACAAGGTTCAGCGACAGTAGCGATGATCACAGCGGCAGGATTGGTTTACCCGTTTTTAGAAGCTACTCCTTTAGAAGGTATGCAACTAGCAGCAGTGGTGATTGCGATAGCGTCGGGCGCTTCCATTTTCTCACATGTTAACGATAGTGGTTTTTGGTTAGTGAAAGAATATTTGGGTATGACAGAAAAGCAAACCTTCAGGTCATGGACAGTAATGACTGGTATATTAGCCTTGACAGGATTTACTTGCTCAGTGCTCATCTATGGGCTGCTCTAGGAGGGCCTTGACTGTGACAGCTAACGGGGGAAATTGCTTTTTATTTTTAGCTAGCCTTTTTCTGATATGGCTTAGTGATTCCGGTTTTACACCTAAGTAGCAGGCAAGTTGATACTGAGGAACACGATCTATAAGGTCTGCCCTACTGTCTGTTTCCAGCAAGGTGAAATAGACAAGAATGTTCACTATAAAATGAGCAGAGAGTATGCATAAGGCAGTTGCAAATTCTAGTCTAAAAATCTATCCAAAGGAGGGACACCTAATTATTTTTGATCATGCAGAGGAGATCTTTACCTCACTCAAAAATTCATAGAGTCTCTTTCACTAAATTCTATGATCTACCACTGTGTATGGTAGCTTTTCCCTGAAGGATCGTTTCTTCTTTTATAAGTATGAGCACCAAAATAGTCTCGTTGCGCTTGGATAAGATTGGCAGACGTATCAGCAGTTTTTATACCATGGAAAAAGTTAACCGCTTCTATGAGACAGGGTGCATGCAACTGGGCTTGGAGACAAGCCACCGCAACAGCTTGTGCAGAGGCATAAGTATTTTTTATTTGTTCCTGCCACTTGGTATCCATGAGGATAGAACTACTGACCTTCAGGACGGGAACAAGTTCTTTCATAAAATCAGATTTAATAATGCATCCTGCTGTCCATATTCGCGCTATCTCACTTAAGTTGACCTTCCAGTTATTCTGCTCTGAAACTCGAGCTATCAAACTAAATCCCTGATGATGATTTATAATACGACTAAACTGGTAGGCTTCTTTAAGTTGTACTGCAGTTATGTCTACCGCCTTACCTGCACTGAACACCTCAGCTGCAACCATTCTTTTGTCTTTGAAAAAAGAAAGATATCTGGCAAACAGCGCTGCAGGTATCATCGTAGCAGGCTCGCCAGAATCTGCAATAGCTGCTGTTGCCCATTTGCCTGTTCCTTTGTTGGCAGCCTTATCCAGTATTGAGTCTAATACATAGCCGTCACCTTCTTTCTTTCTGAGTATATCGACTGTAATACCTAAGAGATAACTGCCTTGTTCTTTCATCCATGCTTCGAAAGTAGTCGCTATCTCTTCATTAGAAAGTCCTTGGCTTTTGAGCACTGCATAACATTCTCCAAGCAATTGCATCTCCGCATACTCTATCCCATTATGAATCATCTTGACAAAGTGGCCACTCCCTCTTTGACCGACATAGGTGCAGCATGGCCTTCCATCACTATCCTTTGCTGCGATAGTCTCCAGATAATTTTGGATTTTGTCATAAGCTTCCTTATTGCCAGACGGCATTATAGATGGGCCTCTTAGTGCACCTTCTTCACCTCCTGAGACACCTGTACCTATGAAATGAAAGCCCCCTTCTCTCATAGACTCTATTCTAGAATTAGTATCCTCAAAATGGGAATTACCACCATCTACGACAATATCACCTTCAGACATCACCTGCCCTAATTCCTCTATCACAGCATCCACCGCAGCACCAGCATTGACCATAAGAATGATCTTTCTAGGTACTTCTAAAGCATGGACAAAGCTCTGCAAATCATCAAAAGCAAGGGAGTCTGATAACTCATTATGATTAGCCTTAAAATCCTTAGCTATGTTTTCTTCTTTATCATCCACATGCCTATTATACAACCCTACCTTATATCCTCTACCCGCTAAGTTGCGGCTCAAACTCCTGCCCATCACTCCCATTCCGATAACGCCTATTTCTGCTTTCATTACTCTCTTAATCTGTGACTTTATATTATTTACAATTGTTTCCGGTGACTCTTTTATATTGATAGTTATCGCCTCTTTCGGCTCCTCTAAGGTATCGAACTGTGACTGTAACATCTTAGCTTCCATGAAATGATTTTCTCTCTGTTGCATTCGCTGATAGATCAGCTCATAAGAACCCTTTAGATAAATCCATTGTACTTGAGATGCCAAGGATCCAGTCAATCGTACTCTATAATCCTCCTTAAGAGCAGAACAAGCAATCACACAACCGCCTTCCTTATGCTCTTCCGCAATGCTGCGTAGAGTATCCAACCATGGCTCCCTATCTGAATCATTCAAAGGAAGTCCTTTACTCATTTTTTCAATATTAGCTACAGGATGGTGGTCGTCAGCATCTATAAAAGGGATGCCACATTTTTGTGCCAGAAGCTTACCTACTGAACTCTTTCCAGAGCCACTCACTCCCATTATAAAAATTATCCTGCCCATCGCGCTAGCTGCCATTGATAGCCTAAGATACTATCTTCTACCCAAATATATCCATCAAGCCATTCACCATTATAACCAGAGAAAAGACAAAGGCACCAGACAGTATTATATTAGTAATCATCCGACTTTTAGGTAAGCCTGCATTCTTCCTGTTCCAGAGGATCAAGAAGCAAAAAACCACAAGTGGAAGGGCAAACACATTGAAAACTTGGGTGAAGATTTGGCCTTTGATGGGATTGAATCCAGTCAGAGGAACTGATAGGGCTAAGAGACTAGCTATGCCCGTTATGACTTTAAATCTTGTAGAGCTGACATCCAGTTTGCCAGAGTTATAATCCCCTAACATGAGAGGGACAATCATCAAACAAGGGAAAATAGAAGACAAACCGGCACTCAGCGTGCCTGCAAAAAAGATACTTACAGCAAACTTTCCTACGGCAGGCTCTAGAGCTCTAGACATATCTAGGACATGGGTAATCTCATGACCCTTACCATGCAAACTTCCACTAGCTACTGCCATAATAGAACCACTGATTACAAAAATAAGTACGGCAGCTATGATGGAATCATTTTTCTGTACTTTGAAATCTGCCATAGTCCAACCCTTACCTTGTATAAAAAGCGGGCGGGATAAAAATGTCGCTGCAGCCATAGTTGTCCCTACAAAAGCTGCTATCAATATACCAGCACCTTCCACCTCTGGTATATTAGGTACGAGTCCTTGTATAACCTCTGTAGGATGCGGAAAAACAAAAAACAAAGTGAAGAAAAAAGACAAACCCATCATGCTCACAAAGAGCGCCAAGACTTTCTCGAAAATACTGTAGTTGCCCTTGATTAATAAGGTATAGAAGATGCCAATAATTAAAATAGCCAAACTCAAGACAACAAAATATTTATGGCCTTCCAGAGCTGGAAAATTGAGAGATAAAATTTCGAATACTACATTAGAAGTAATACCAAGTATGCCGATCAATGAATTCCACTGTCCTATGCCGACAGTCAAAATAATAGCAATAGCAACAGCTTTTCCTAAGGGCAAATGTTTCCTGACAGCATAGAGCGCTGTCTCACCCGTCATCAAATAGTAACTACCAGACACATAGATGAGTACTCCCGAAAACAAGCAACTGAAGAAAAGAACCCAGAGCAGGTCCATCCCAAAATCATTACCTGCTACTATCATGGAGGTCACACTACCCGTTCCTCTCCGGAGGGAGCTTTTCACCTGGCTTTATTTGTCCTGAGCTAATAAGAGCTCTGATCTGCCGAATGATGATATCTACCGGTTTTTCGATAGTTATCCTAGTCAAATTATCAAGCATAAAATTTGGTTGACCAATTATTGGTTGACATAATATAGTTAAGTACTATAAATATCCTAACAACATTCAACCGATTTTCTTATCATACTAGAAATTTAATTTTGAAGAGGGTCTGAAAAGGCCAATATTGATGGATTTATTACTCACATACAAATATGTAATATGTGTTTTCTTCAATATACTGACCGAGGAATCTAAAACCTATTTCGCGTTCAATTTTAAAATAGTCGGGCGGTCGCTATTATTGGCTGCAATGATGGAAATACCATTCTTGTTCTTGAGAAGGGCTATATCCTTGGTATCCCCTTTAATATATATGCCACTTTCTGAAAGTGCTGAAGGGGAAAAGTCACCTTTTCCATTACCTAATAACAGACTCCCATAGCTTGCATCATTTCGTGGGGTTTCTATTTCAGCATTGTACATATTTCCTGCGATAATAATATCTAGGTGCCCATCCTTATTATAATCAAAAGGAAGAATACCATTGACACATGATATCTGTGCTTCATCTGGAAGTGGTGTAAAGACAAAATTTCCACTTCCCTTATTCTCTATATAACTACTCGCAAAAGTATGCGCCTTGTAGTGCATGGAATTTTCTAGATCCGCCTCAGTATAGACATCCACCAGTGAAGCAGATGCAAAGCGGTTATAGTCTTCGTATTTATATTTGATGGCAGGAATTTGTTCAGAGGAGCATTGCTTACCTCTCAAAGGATACTGTACCCCATCTTGATAATAACCTAACACTATGTCTAGCTTGCCATTCTTATCATAGTCGCTTGCATAGACATCAAAGGTTTCCTCTGGATTTGCTTGATACTTATAATTCAATCCCAGATTACCTGCCACTAAATCCATGTCTCCATCATTATCAAAATCTTCTTTAGCGAGGCTATACCACCAGCCTGTGGTTTGCTCTAGCCCGAGTGCTGCTGTTTTGTTTTCAAAACCGCTTCCAGTGTTTTTCAGCACTGTCACAGGCATCCACTCTCCTACTACTATAAGGTCTAGTTTCTTATCGTCGTCATAGTCCATCCACACAGCGTCTGTCACCAGCCCAGCCTCTATAAGGTCTGGTGCAATAGCCGCTGTCACATCAGAGTAAGCTAGTTTTCCTGTTTCTACAATTTCATTTTTGAGTAAGTAACTTTTAGCTGGTGTAGGATAGAGCTGCGGCAATACTCTTCCCCCTACAAACAGATCTAAGTCACCGTCTTGGTCATAATCCGCAGCAGTAATTCTCGAATTACTACCTGTCATATCTGGTAAGACTAGGTCTGCTTTTGTAAAGCTTCCTTTGCCATCATTTAGGTAGAGTTTATCTTGGAGCTTAGGCATACCTGCCTTGTATTCATTTCCGCCACAGCTCACATAGAGATCTAGGTCCTTATCATTATCTGCATCAAAAAAAAGAGCCCCGATGTCTTCTGTATTGGCATCCGCTCTCCACAGACTAGTCTGACTTAAGGTGTAAGTGCCATTCTCATTTTGGATATAAAGTGCAGCTCTGCTTCCTCCTCCCCCACCGATATAGAAATCATCTAGTCCATCTCCATTAACATCACCGGTAGCTAGTGCTGGCCCATTTTTAGAGTAAGTATGTGGCAATAAAATTTCTACTTTATAATCATCATACTGATTCTCACTGTGGCTGTACTTAACCTCACTTTCATTCGTCACATCTACAAAAAGGGGCGATGAGCTAGAGCTTTTGGATGGAGCAGTAGCAGCATCTTTGTGATAGATGGTGAGCAGCTGATTAGCTTTTATTTTTTCTAACAGTTGTTCCTTGCCATCATTCCACACTACAGTAAGCTGCTCTATCTCTTGGTCATCTCCTAAACCAAAATGCACAATGGGATCAACAGAAGACTGGAACCCTCTCGTCATGGTATGTTCCTGGTATTGACTACCTCCTTTAGATACGAGGGTAAGCTTAGCGCCTAGGCCTTGCGTATTCTTACCTTGACCAGCTAACTTTATTCTTAAGAAATTCCCTCCACCTTGCTCCACTGTAGTGTTCTTATAAATAATAGCAGGGTCGTCTATATTATTGATAATAATTTCTAGATCTCCATCATTATCTAGGTCTACATAGGTAGCACCATTAGTATAGCCTTCAAAATTGATACCCCAGTCATCAGTTACATCACTAAAGCTCAAGTCGCCATTATTCTTGTAGGCATAATTATCAATTTTCTCAGAGGGCATATTCAAGGTCAGATCTAAATAGTCAAACTTTTGTCGCTCCTGATAATTGGCTTTTTCTATTTTATTGAAGTAATCCTTATTATTGATATCTCGACGGGTTCCATTGGTTATAAAAGCATCTTTGTAACCATCATTATCAAAGTCAGCAAGTAGCCCTGCCCAACTCCAATCTGTCGTCGCCATGCCAGTCATTCTAGAAACATCACTAAAGTGTGGTAGTCCATCAGGACCTATTCCATTATTGAGCTGTAAGGTGTTCTGCATGTACTGATAATGCAAACCATAATTAATCATTTCCCAAAATCTCGGAATATCCATGCTGGCCATATTAGCCTTATTTCTTCTATTGTCAGCTGGAGTCATATCCATCTGTAAGACATCTAAAAGACCATCATTATTAAAGTCCGCTACATCTGCTCCCATACCAAAGAAGGCCGTATGCTGAGTAACCTCCTGAATGCGATCAGTAAACGTACCATCACCATTACTAAAATAGAAATGATCAGGAGATGCAAAATCATTAGATACATAGATATCTTCCCAGCCATCTTGATTAAAATCTCCTACTGTAGCACTGAGTGACAGTCCAAAATTCAATAAGCCTGCTTCCTCAGTTACATCTTCAAAATTTCCTGCTCCATCGTTTTCGAAAAGTCGATCTGATTTCCCAGTATCTACATTTTTCATAAATGCCGCATATGAAAAGTTAGATGTTTTAAATCCAGTCCCAGGGTAATTAGCCAAGTAGAGATCGATGTCTCCATCCTTATCATAATCGAAGAACGTGCTTTGCGTAGTCTTGTCATCTACTGCAACACCTCTCTGCGCTCCTTCATCTTTGAAAGTAGGAATCCCTTCTTTATTGATACCTTGATTGATAAACAATTGATTCTTTGTTGTCGTAAACTTTCCTGATACACTGACATAGATATCCATCAGACCATCTGCGTTTACATCCGCCATATTAACACCGGTTACCCATCTATCATCACTGGCTACTCCTGCTACCTCAGTTATATCTTGGAACTGCAAGTTTCCTTTGTTTAAGTATAGTTTGTTATCCACCATATTTCCAGAGAAATATAAGTCTTGCAGGCCATCACCATTGACATCTCCTACCGCTATCCCTCCACCCATATAGATATAGGGATAGGTAAAATAATTGATTATCGAATCTTCTTTGAGATCATTAGAAAAAGTAATACCGCAATCTTGGGAAGATAGTTTTTCATAGATTTTAGACTGCTTAGCTACTCCAGCTGGAGAGCTATTTTGCTTTTCGTCCTTACAAGAAGAAAGAAGTACAAGCATTAAGATGGTAAGTATATATGAAGATTTATTCATGTAGTAAATGAGGTAACAGAACAAAGGTTTTTTGACATTAAAATCTAAGATGAATATACAAACTATCTCAACTTTGAATTTAATTCAGTAGCTAACAGGCCATAAAAAAAGAGGTAAGAAATTCCTTCCTTACCTCTTACACTTAGATATTATTTAATTGTCGATTAGTAACCTGGATTCTGAGTCAGAATGTCAGTTCCTAGAAGATCTATTTCATTTTGTGGTATAGGTAGATACTCATCTTTGTTTGCATCGAAAGTAGCGCCTGCAAAAGGAGCATTTAGCTTAGGACCTTCAAACGCTAGATAAGCACTGAGTACCTCTGGGGCAACTCCCCATCTTACTAAATCATACATTCTATGTCCCTCTCCAGAAAGCTCTAATTTTCTTTCCATTCGCAGAGCTGTTCTAGCCATATCGGCACTTCCGAAAGAACCATAAGTTCCTACGTTATAGTTAGCAGGACTGTCAGAAATAGTAGAAGCAGCCGCTCTTGTTCTTACTCTGTCTATGAGAGCAGCAGCTGCATCAAGATCACCTGTTTCGATTTCTGCCTCAGCTAGCATAAGTAGTACATCAGCAAATCTGATGATGTTATAGTTTACTGCTGTATAGCCTGGCGTCCATGAGCTAAGATCATTCTCTACACCGTTTCCACCTTGATAATAGATGAATTTCTTAGGTGCATAAGGTCCAGCATAAGGCTGATCTCTTATCCAATCTTTTCCTGGGTGCGGTCCCCAATCAAGATAAGGAATACCTCTTCTACCTATAGAGTGATCTAGTCTAGTATCTACAGGACCAGCATCTACATCAAAGGCATCAGCGCTTTCTATACCCATATCTGTCGCTAGTGCATTAGCATCACTATTGTAAGAACCATCTAGTAATGGAAGACCATTATCATCTGTTCTGTAAGAATTTGCTAATTCGAAACTTGGTTGGAAAAATCCACAACAGCCTCCTGGCGCGCCAGGTCCGTTAGGGAAATTAAGTACCATCCCTGCATTAGCATTATTGACATCACCTGTACCTGCTGCAGCTTGTACTGCAAATACTGATTCTGCACTGTTATCATTAGTAGATCTGAAAGCATCAGCATAGAAAGCATTAAGATCATAAGGCTGACCAGTAGCAGTTGTACCACTGTTAACTACATCAGCTAATACTGCTCTAGCTTCACTCCATTTTCCTTGGAACAATAAAGCCTTTCCATAATATGCACCTGCTGCCCACTTGTTAGCTCTACCTGCATCTCCCATAGATTCAGGAAGGTTATCGTACGCAAACTTAAGATCTGCTTCTATAGCAGTCCATAAGTCTGTGTTGTTTCCTACTGGCGTTACTTCATCCCAGTTTTCATCTACATAAGGTGTATTGTTAAAGTTCTTTTTGAGTTCAAAATAGTAATGTCCTCTTAAGAATCTTGCCTCACCTTCAATTCTGGTTTTGTCTTCACCAGAGACACCTTCATCGGCAGTTTGCAATAGTTTTAAAGTGGCGTTTGATCTGGCAACACCTTCATACACCGCTCTGTACTTTTGTAATACATTATCATTAGTTGTTTGTACTGCATAAGCTTGGATTTCGTTAGCGCCTGATTGGTCACCAGCGTTGGTACCCTTATTTGCTTCTCCTCCTCTTATGCTACCCCACAACCAGTTACTACTGTCTGAGTAGAAACCTGATCTTCCTAAAAGCATACTATAAGACGCAACAAGTGAGCCTTCTAGACCAGCTTTGGTAGATAATTCTGTAGAACTTAAAGACCCAGTCGGTGCTACATCTAGAAACTCATCAGAACATGACACGACTGATAGAATGACTACCAGGAATGTTAATGTTATTAATTTATTTATTTTCATAATTTATATTTTTTCGCACCCTGAGGCACGTTCATTTTATTAATTAAAATGTAACATCTAGACCAAAAGTCCACCCTCTAGTAATAGGGAAGTTTCCTAGGTCAATTCCAAAGTTAGTATCAGCTGCCCCACCTACACTAGGATCTTTTCCACTATAGCCAGTAATCGTAAATACATTATTTACACCACCATAAACTCTAACATCTGACAGTCCTTTTGATTCTGCCTTAGAAGTAGGAAGGTTGTACGATAGTGTAATACTTTGTAGACGGAAGTAAGAACCATTTTCTACATAGAAAGAATTAGACTGTGTATTAGTACTGAAGTTAGATACAGATTCGAAAATTGGAATTTCAGCACCAGTGTTTTCAGGTGTCCATGAATCTAAAACTCTATCACTAATAGCCGCACCTGGGAATAAAGGATAGAAATCTGTAAATACTTTTGAGACATTATAGATCTCATTTCCTATAGAAGCATATGAGTATACATCCAATCCAATATTTCCAAAGTCAAGATCAATGTTTAATCCTCCAGTGAAATCTGGCACTGGTGAGCCTAATATTGTTCTATCTTCGATAGTGATTTCTCCATCACCATCCAAGTCAGCAAACTGGAATCTTCCAGGAGCTGCTCCTTCTTGAGTTGCTGCGGCATCCACTGCTGCTTGGTTCTCAAAAAGTCCTACAACTTCATAACCATAGAATGAAGAAATAGGAGAACCTACTTGGTTCAGCACTGGTGTGATACCTCTATAGTTAGAACTTCTGTTAGGAAGATCTTCGATACCATCTGATAAGGCAACGATTTCATTGTTTAAGAATCCACCAGTAAAGGCTACTTCATATTTCATACCGTCTGAAGAACCACCTCGCACTGAAGCAAAGATATCTATACCTGTATTCAACATCTCTCCTACATTAACAGAAGGCGCACTTGCAAACCCACCTGTCATAACAGAAACTGGTGCTTGGAAAAGTAAGTCTTCAGTCCTTTTACTCCACACTTCTACACCTAAATCTAAAGCTCCATCAAGTAACAAAGCATCAATACCTACGTTTGCTGTAATCGCTTTCTCCCATCTTGCAAGAGGGTTACCTATTCTTGTTCTGTAGAATCCATCTGCAGCACTAGAGTTAGTACCTCCGATATCATAACTAGAAGCCCCTATACTTGTTCCGAATAGACTGAACTGGTTGTTAGGGTTTACATTGTTTGAGTTACCCATGATACCCCATCCACCTCTTATTTTGAGGTCATCAAAGATGTTCTGGTCAGCCATGAAAGATTCTTCACTTAGTCTCCATGCAACAGAGAATGCAGGGAAGATTCCATATCTGTTTTCAGCACCGAATCTTGAAGACCCATCTCTTCTTACTACAGCTGAAACAATGTATTTATCGTTCATATCATACTTCAATCTTCCAAAAAGAGAAGAGAAAGTTACACCAGATGAGAAATTTTCATTTACAACTCTAGAGCCTACCGTAGAAAGTGTTACGAAATCCGTAGACTGTGCAAATGGGTTAATACCAGAAGCACTTATGCCTCTGAAAGTTCCTGTATTCAGAGCTTCTTGACCTACAAGTATATCTAGTCTACTATTTGCACCTACATCCATAAGGTAATTAGCTGTATTAGTCCAGTTCCATGAACTACCGCCGCCACTAAATCTAGAATAACCGAACGAACTATTGTTCTCTTGGTTCTCATAAGTTCTTCTAGAATAGTTAGTAGAGCTAACAGAATTATTTCTACCACCGAAGCTCGTCTTCAGAGTTAGATTTTCTATTGGAGAATACTTTAAGTATACGTTTCCAAAGATTGAATTCTCTGAAGCTCTATCATTCATACGACCATCAAGCTCTGCAACTGGGTTTGCCGGATTATTAAATCCTGGCGCTGCAGTCCCTGCATACCCACCATACTCATCATAGACTGGAATAATCGGAGACATTCTAGATGCTGCAAGAAAAACATTCTCATCATCTGATGAACCTGCTCCATTGTTATCTCCTAGAAGTACTCTTACCCCTCTATGCGTTATCTGCATGTTCTGTCCGACGCTAAGGCCTTTTAAGAGATCAAACTCAGAGTTTATCCTAGCATGATATCTAGTAAATTTTTGGTGAAGAAGTATACCTTCCTGGTCTTGCATACCTAAGCCAACATAGACTCTTCCACCATCCATACCTCCGCTGAAGCCTAGATTATGTCTATGGATAATTCCTGTTCTTGTAATCGCGTCAAACCAGTCAGTACCTTCTTTGTTTGCTTTTACAACTTGGTATATAGAACCAGCATTAGGATCAATATTATAATTAGCTTCTTCTGCAGCAAGATCTACACTACCGCTTACACCAGCGTTACCGCCTACCAATAGGTAGTCAGGTAAAGTCGGACTGTAAGAACTTCCTATTCCTGAACCATACTGTGGGTGGCTATACTCGATATCACCTTCTTCTATACCATTAGCCAAAGCTCCATTTCTAATAGCAGCTCTAGTCCAGTCAGCTTGCTCTTGTGGATTAAGTACACCATTTCCTTGGCCTGGAGTGGTTGCACCTACCATTCCATTGTAAGTTACCTTCATAGGACTGTTGCCCTTTTTGCCTTGCTTAGTTGTATAAACAATTACACCTCCTGCAGCTCTGGCTCCGTAAATAGAAGCAGAGGTCGCATCTTTGAGGACTGTAGTAGATTCGATATCATCTGGGGCAAGAAAATTAGTAGATCCTACAGGAACACCATCTACGATGTAAAGTGGCTCATTTCCTCCCAGTGCACCGAAGCCTCTTACTCTTATTTGACTGTCTGTCCCAGGCTGTCCATTAGATACAACAGTAACACCGGGTACTCTACCTTGTAACTGTTGTTCCACATTTCCTGAAGGGATTACAGTCAGAGCCTCTGATTCAATTGTAGAGACTGACCCTGGAGTACTTCTTCTTGTGTCTACTGTATAACCTGTTACAACAATTTCTTCCATCACTGCTCCTTCTAGTAATGAAAGATTCATAATGTTAGAAGTGCCCACAGTTATTTCTTGACTAGCATAGCCTAGATAGGAAACAACAAGGACGTCATTTTCGTTTGCCGAAATGGAATACATTCCGTCGACGTCGGTTATGGTACCAATACTGGTTCCTTTTACGACAACATTAGCTCCAATAAGAGCTTCGCTGGATTCTCCTGCTGTAATCTGCCCGGTAATCACCTTCTGCCCAAAAGAGACAGCGCTTATACCGAGAAAAAGCAACATTGAAAACCCAAACCTCAATAATAGTTTTTTCATCAAATAAGAATTTGGTTGGTTTGATAATAATATGCTCCAAACACAGAGCACAAAGCTTATTGTAAAGTGTACACTAAAATACCTTTTAGCTGAAAGATTTACTTAGCAATAATAAAAGAAAAAATTAATTACTTGAAATTACTAGCAAATACATACTTTTTATTGCTAAATATGGGCTTTTAGCCAACAATTTGATGGTAAGCAAGATGATAAAACTTAATATTTTAGCAAATAATTACCATAAAATGACCTGTCTGGTTCATTTGAAAGGAAAGGAAAATTAAGCCTTCTTTACATAGATAACCTCACTACAATTATCCATCCTAAAAGTCTCATTTGCCACCCTCTGGATGTCCTTTACTGTAACAGAATCTATCTCTGCTTCTTGGACATTGATAAGGTTCAGATCGCCTAACATCTCATAATAAGCTAGATTAATGGCTTTATTAGTGATAGAAACTTCTGAAAAAGCCACTTGGCTGATCATACTGTTTTTGACCTTTTGTAGCTCTTCAGCATCTACTAAGGTATCTTTCAGCTTTTGTAATTCAGCCCAGATCAGCAGCTTAGCTTTTTCCATGTCTGCACCGTCTAGCAGTTTTGCTTCTATAATAAACAAGCCAGGATCTAGTGTCCCAGAAATATAAGCTCCTATATCACTAAAGAGCTCTGAACCCTTGAGCAACTGTTCGTATAAGCGGGAAGACCTGCCACCACTGAGTACATCCGACATAATATCATAGACTATAAAGTCCTTATGCTTTCTATCAGGCATATGAAAAGCGAGGTACAAGGCATCAGACGGCACCTGACGTTCTAAGGTCTTAGTCCTAAATTCTTTTTGTACAGGTTCTTCAGGTAGGGCCTTCTGAGCAACTTCTCCAGCTTCTATCTTCCCAAACCATTGCTCTATCAGCGCTTTTGTTTTTGGTATATCTAATTTGCCTACAATTATGAGTACAGCATTGTTAGGCTTATAGTGACCATCAA
Source organism: uncultured Saprospiraceae bacterium (assembly GCA_938002665.1). GTDB lineage: Bacteria > Bacteroidota > Bacteroidia > Chitinophagales > Saprospiraceae > RFSX01. The sequence continues at coordinate 27,873 of CALLAE010000160.1, forward strand.
AAAATCGCTCTACATCTTCCAACTCGGCATCTTCTATATGCTCTGGCACTAGGCCAATAGTGGGCCAGCGGTAGGGATGCTCCCTGTAAGCTAGTGCAGATAACTCATGCCACATGTCCCCATACGGCTTATTGATACTGGTTTCTTTAAATTCTTCTACGACGACTTTCTTCTGTACATCCAGACTCTTTTGATTAAAGTCCAGTTGCAGCATTCTATCTGACTCTAACCAGAGTGCAGTTTCAAGATTATCAGCAGGTAACACATTATAAAAATTTGTCAGATCAGAATTAGTAAAGGCATTATTATCGCCTCCCGCCTGCTGTATCGGTGTATCATAATCTTTGACATTAACAGAGCCGCCAAACATTAGATGCTCAAACAAATGTGCAAAGCCGGTTTTCTCAGCATCCTCATTTCGAGAGCCGACCTTGTACAAGACATTGACAGTAACTAGAGGTGTGCTGTTATCCTCGTGTAAGACCACTGTTAGTCCATTAGCTAAGGTATACCGTTCATAATTTATCATAGTCTATATACTTGTCGTTCCCTCTACAGTCCACTTTCTTTGGAAGGAGGGTTGAAATATATTTTTTTTCAAAGTTCCGTAAAAACTGGCGGAACTGATCATTTCTGCACCTAGACTTACTAGATGCTTGGTCTCCTGCTGACAATCTATCATCCAAAATCCTCGCTCTTTCAGCCATCTCACCAGTTGGATAAAACCAAACTTAGAAGCATTACTCACCTTTGCAAACATGGATTCTCCAAAAAATATGCGTCCAAGTGCTAGGCCATACAGACCTCCTATCAGCTTCCCGTCTTCCCACACTTCTACTGAGTGGGCATAACCCTGCTCATGCAAGTCATAGAAGACCTCCTGTAATTCTTCAAAGATCCAAGTCCCCTCTTGTCCAGAGCGGCTAGTATGCTTACAATGATGCATTACTTCTCTGAATGCTGTATCTATCGTCCAGGTAAATCTGTTACCATTCAGCAAAGGCCTCATACTTCTAGAAATCTTGAGCTTATCAGGCATAAGAACGCAGCGCGGATGGGTATAATACCAATATAGAGGCTGCTCCGCTGTCGTCCAAGGAAATATTCCAAACTGATAGGCAAGCAAAAGGGTATCACTGCTCAGGCGGGCGCCCATCGCTAGTAAACCATCTTCATCTGCTAGAAGCGGATGAGGAAAAAAATCTACCTCAGTGGGTAGAAAGTATGCCATAAGTATATGAAATGGGGGACTAAAAGTCTATCGCTCGACCATATGGTCTATTACTGCAGAAAGGCCTCTTTCTACAAGAGCATCTTTCATAGGCTTCAGCTTTTCAAAATTGCCAGACTTGACAATTGCTTTGCCTTTGTAATGTACGATGAGAGATAGTTGTTCTGACTGCTCAAAGGTATGACTGCATACTTCCATAAAACACTGAATCACCCAGTCAAAAGTATTGAAGTCATCATTGTAGACAACTAACTGTGCATGTTCTAAATTAACATCCTCAACTTGCATCACTTCATTCAATTCTTCTGATAACATCGAATCTAATGAATCTATTTTTTTAGTCATTGGTTCTAATTATTAAAGGTGGTGTTTTACAATTTAGCTATGGCTGCATGTATAGCTTCAAAATTGGGTAAATTCCCAGCATTTTCCAATACCTCAGCGTATTTAATTATACCTTTTTTATCGACAACAAAAGCCGCTCTTTTAGAGACACCTTTCATTCCTGCTACAAACTCTTCATATAGAGCATGATAAGAACGGCTTACGACTTTATTAAAGTCAGAAAGCAACGGAAAGTTCAACTTGTTTTCTTCCTTAAATTTTGCAAGTGTAAAGGGAGAGTCTACGGAGATCGCAAGCACTTCTGCGTTCATATTATTATACTTTGCTATATCATCTCTTGTCTGACATAACTCAGTCGTACATACACCAGTAAAAGCTAATGGAAAAAAAAGCAACAATACGTTCTTGTCAGAAAAAGAAGTCAGGTCGACATCTTCAAGCTTGGAGTTTTTGAGTATAAAAGTTGGAGCTTTGTCTCCGATATTTAAAGTCATAAAAGGGTATTATAGTCGAGTTCAAATTTAGAATAAAAGCCAAACATAGTATTCTCAAACCGTCAATTCTGAAAATTAATCAACTTTATGCCTTTCATTTGCTAAAATGTTAAAAGTTAAAGGTCATCTAGTTTACATAATTCCTACACTTATACATGACAAATACCAGACTAGCTTACTTACAATTGCATCTAGCAGTGCTCTTATATGGGCTTACAGCTATTCTAGGTGACCTGATAAGTTTATCAGCTATCAGTCTAGTGTGGTGGCGGGTCCTAATAACGAGTCTGAGTCTACTCGTGTTTGTACAGTGGGGAAAATCCTTGCTCAGACTCCAGAAGCAAGATATACTTTCTTATCTAGGCATAGGTGTCATAGTCGCATTGCACTGGATAACTTTTTATGGAAGTATTAAATATGCTAACGCATCTATAGCACTGGCAGCAATGGCAACTACCTCTCTTTTTACTTCCATCATAGAGCCTCCCATAACGGGAAAGAAATTTCAGTGGCTGGAGTTGGTGCTGGGACTACTGATAATTCCACCTATGGCGATGATAGCTGTGGACTTAGATTTGTCTCTGCTGAAGGGCTTGTGGGTGGGTCTCCTGTCCGCTTTTCTGGCTTCCGTTTTTGCCACGCTTAACAAAAAAATGGTGGGTCGCGCGGATGCTTACCAGATCAGTTTCTTAGAAATGTCCAGTGCCTTTTTATTTATCTCAATGCTACTACCGTTTGTTATAGGCTCGGAGGTGACGCTGATGCCCGTGGGTACAGACTGGATCTATCTTATTATCTTATCCTTGTTGTGCACGACCTTGGCTTATGTTATCAGCTTGAAAGCCTTAAGATTTGTATCCGCCTTTGATGCTAATCTTGTCATAAACTTAGAACCCGTGTATGGCATCTTACTCGCAATAATTATTCTCAAGGAACACAAGGAAATGTCTACCTTATTCTACCTGGGCATGTTACTCATAATGATGATTGTCTTATGCCATCCCTTCCTTAAAAAATATCAAACTAAAAAGTTTAACCTATGAACGAACCCACCGTGTTCCCACTGATTACCGATCCTGATCTTCAGGCCTATTGTGATGCCCACTCTACACAGCAACTTCCCTTGCAGGCACATATAGAAAGTAAGTCATTAGCCACTGGTAAGATCCAAATGATCTCTGGAAAATTTCTAGGGCAGTATCTCCGTATGATGTCTTTACTTCTTAGGCCTAGACGCATCCTAGAGGTGGGAACCTTTACTGGCTATGGAACGTCATGCCTGAGCGCAGGCCTACAACCTGATGGTCTTATCTATACCCTAGAGAAAAGTTCGGAATACAAATCCCTAGCTACTAACAATCTGGAGACCAGTCCACAGCTCCATCAGATACGCTTTCTAGAAGGGGATGCCGCTGAGCTCATAAGTGGACTGGATGAAGTATGGGATCTCGTATTTCTAGATGCTGCAAAAAGACAATACATTAATTATTACGACCTGGTCTTCGACAAGCTAAAGGTGGGCGGGGTTATCCTTGCAGACAATGTACTATGGAAAGGGAAAGTCGGACATCCAGAAAATGATAAGCTGGGGGAAGGCTTAGATGCGTTTAATAAAATGGTGATGGCAGATGAGCGGGTGGACAATATAGTCCTACCTATAGATGATGGGCTTAATTTTATTATAAAGAGATGATTTGGGAATATTAAAAATTTGTTTCCTTCTCACTCTTTCTTTTAGTCAGAATCAGGAATAATAGGATTAGAAGATTTTTTCTTTTCTCTAACTCAAGTTCTAATCCTTCTCTTGTGGAAAGATTACTGTTCATTAATCTTGCGCAAAAATATCCTTAAAACAAACTAGTAAACCCAAAATGTGCCTTAGGCCGCCCAAAATCAAAACCCTGTCCCTGCCCTCTGCCTACAGCAATGGAAAAATTGAACATACCTACTTTCGTCTCAAAGATGAGTCCAGCACCTAATCCGATCAGCACATCCCCAGAGCCTGCATCTTCTACGCTTTCCACATAACCCACATCTACAAAAGGTGCAGAGAAATAAGAATTCTCAGACAATAATAATCTGTACTCTAAAGTACTCACCGCATAATAAGACGTAAAAATAGAAGCCTCATCAAAACCTCTCAGCAACTGATTACCACCTATCTGAAATTTTTCATTATTACGTAGTCCATCCGCATCTGTGGTATAGCGCCACCCGCCTCTAAGTTGCAGTCCCACTGTTCCTCTCCGTGCGATGGGTCTAAAAATGGAGGTATGTGTGCTGAACTGAAAGCGCGGCGCCACCAGGTCCAAGTTCTCGTATTGCTTCTGGAAATCTATCGCTTCTGTGCTCAGTGATAATATGCTCTGATCCAGTAATATTTTTCGCTGCCCTGCTACGAGTCCTAGCTTGAGCGCATAGCCTCTGCGGGGATTGAACCTATGATCTAAGCCTGTCTTAAAGAACTCCACCGCTATACCTGACTGTGTCACACTGAGGTCATCAGGTAACATGCCAGTCGTCAGTAGCTCCATAGTATCTACTTGTATAATCTTAGAAGACTCTACATTCCAGGTGAGGGAAACATAATCAGTACTATTAATCAGGTACTGAACTCCTAGGTCAGAATGTACGGTCTGAAAATTCAGAGCATTACGTCTGATATCAAATTTAGCATCTATAGCAAAAGGCGTATCAAGAAGGTAAGGATAATTAAACTTAAAGTCGAGCTTCTGTTGCTCTGGTCGCAGCCGCTCATAATTAAAGTAGAAGTACTCTCCATAACCTAACTTATTCAGTAGCTCGGCACTGAGATCCAGAGAAAGGAAGAGTTGCTTGCCCATAACCTGATTAGTCGGAATGACGCCAAAGATCATGTCAAAGCGACTGGTGTTTTTAGCCTTGACATATAGATTGAGGGAAGCGTAGTCATAGATGAAGCTGAGGGCTGGCTCTTGTTCCGTTTTTAGAAAAGCTAGCTTATCTAATTTCCTTTGGACGGCTTTCACATTAGTCTGATTGAAGGCTTCTCCCTTGTGCAAGTCTAGATAGTTTTTGAGATAACCTTGTCGGATTTCTACATCGCCATGGATAATAATACTATCCATAATTATCTTTCTACCCTCTTCCACCATCATATTACCTGACACAATTCCGCCCTGAAGATTCAATTCTTGGAGTCTGATCATCGCAAAAGGATACCCATTGTCGGCATAATAACCAGCTAATCTATTTCTCATGGTGACAAACTCCTCTCCTGTTCTAGGATTGTCTATATCTAACTGAGCAAGTAAGTCTACGCTGAGAGAATCTAGTACTAAAGATTCGAAATCATATCTAGGTCCTACATGTACATAGGCTTTATCTTCCTGAAACAAAGTATCTGTAACAATAGAATCTATAGAACTTTCCAGATAGCTTTCCTTAATAAGCTCAGCGATCATCAGTTCTAGTTGCTGTTGTGAGGTCTTATCTTTTGTTGGCTGTATGGAAACCTCAGAAATTTTCTTGTCAGAATCACAGGTCTGTATGATGCTAAGTGCGGGGCTTTGAGCAGCTAAGGATATAGAGAACAAAAGGAATAAAAAACAATATGGTCTGCTACCTAACAATAGAATAAATTTGCGCACCAAAGATAAAGGCATTTGAACTTAGAAGTGGTATAACGTTTATGGCAGGTATTTACATACATATTCCCTTTTGCAAACAGGCTTGCCATTACTGCAATTTTCACTTTTCCACTTCCTTAGGACAAAAAGAAGAACTGCTCGCAGCGATCATCCGTGAAATAGACTTGCAAAAAGACTACTTAGCCCAAGCAACGATAGAGACGATATACTTTGGCGGTGGGACTCCTTCTATACTTTCTGCTGGAGAAATAGAAGCTATTCTCAGCACTATAGCTAAGCATCACAGCATCGCTCCTGATGCTGAGCTCACCCTAGAAGCCAACCCTGACGATCTCAATGCCAAAAAGCTATCAGAACTAAAATCTGCTGGCATCAAGAGACTGAGCATCGGCATACAATCTTTTCATGACAATGATCTCGCATGGATGAACAGGAGCCATGATGCAAGTGAAGCAAGAAAATGTTTAGATCTAGCTAGAGCGGAGGGCTTTGATAATCTATCTGCAGATCTCATCTTTGGGAGCAATACCACGACGACTCAGCTATGGCAAGAAAATCTAGAAATCGCAGCAGCATATAAGCTGCAACATCTTTCCTGCTACAGTCTGACGGTGGAAAAAGGTACAGCGCTTAATCATTTTATCCAGTCTGGTAAGATAACAGCACCACCCGAAAGTCTTGCTGAAGAACAGTTTAACCTGACTATGGATTTTCTCAGAGACCATGGTTACGAGCATTATGAGATTTCCAATTATGCAAAAAACAAACAATACTCTAGGCATAACACTAACTACTGGAAGCAGGTAAGCTATCTAGGCATCGGCCCTTCTGCACATTCTTACAATGGCAATAACCGTCAGTGGAATATTGCACATAATGCTAAGTATATTTCTAGCCTGAAGGAAAACAAGTTGTTAGCTGAGATAGAAGAGCTGAGCAAGACTGACCAAATAAATGAATACCTCCTGACGGGCTTAAGAACTATGTGGGGATGTAATCAGCGACACCTAGATGGGTTGCATCCAGAATGGAAACGCTTTATCGAAGAAGACCTAGCGGAGCAGATAGAGCAGAAAAACATCACTGAAGACAACAACCACCTATATCTCACCGCTAAAGGTAAACTGATGGCAGATACAATTATCAGTCAATTATTTCTAACTAATGAGTGATACAATTCTGCATGCTCAGCTCATCCGACCTGCAGAGGATGGGAAGTACGGTTATCAGTATTCTCTTCCCATGGTAGAGTTGCTTTCTAGAGTCTCTGGTGTAGATAAGAGCATAATCGCTGCTACCAAATTATATCCTAGAACAACTCTCAGATATATTCCCTTCTATCCTGCTCACAAAGGAGGAGGAGCCATAACCTTGGGTAACCACAAAAAACACAGCATCACTTATACCGAGAACTTCTTCTCTGGTGATCATGCGCTTTTCGGTAATGCTGCCTATGCTAACAATACTGCCACTTGGTTACGTATGTCCGCGCATGAGGTGGGGCATCTGGAACATGCACATAGATATCGCTCTTTAGTTATCTATCTTATCGTATTTATCTATCAATATCTCAGGTACGGACATGATGCAGCACCGCTAGAGCAAGAAGCAGAGAGAGGGCCACGGGAACTGAGGCGATTTATAGCATTTACAAATAGGATACAGGGCCATCATAGCCTGACACAACTTATGGAAGCTGAGCTGCCAGACTCTGCCAAGGTGGAAAAAATTGCGGCTTGGTGGACTGATTTTACCTCTCAAAGCTAGATTTCCGAAGAAATATTATTCTTCAAGCAACGAATAATAGATATCTTGGATATAGTAATTGTACAATCTCCTTTACTCACTTCCGTTAAAACTCATTTTATGAGAACACTAATACTAGCTTTTACACTTTTCTTTACCCTGCCCTTGCTTTCCCAAAACGTTGCTCCAGATTTCTCCTTAACAGATACAGAAGGAGCTGTCCACAATCTATATGAGGATTACTTAGACCAAGGCAAGACAGTTTTTATTGCCGTAGGTGCTGTCTGGTCTCCTTTTGATGAAGTATTCATGGAAGCGGGAGTCTTACAGGATTTTCAGAACGAATTTGTGCCTTCGGGTAATGCAGTCTTACTATGGATTGATCCTAATAATCCGACTTTGGAAGACTTTCAAGGCAGTGGTCCACTAAATCTCAGTGGTTATGACCATGTCGCCAACAGCAACTTCCCTCTTATAAGCACAACTGAAGAATTTGTAGAGAAATATAACATAGCATGGTTTCCCTCAGTGAGAATGATTTGTCCTGACAGAACCTATATATCTGATGAAATAGACTCCACTCTTTTCTATGGTGAACTAGAATCTGCAGAGTATATAGCTGAGCAAATGTTTGAGTTTTGTGGTACTGAATTTAATCTGGCTTCTATAACTGGACAGGTGTACCATGATGAAAATAATGACTGTAGCCAAGACGCCTCAGAAGAAACCAACCTTGCTAATATTAAGGCAATAGTAGATGGCCCTAATGGCACCTTCACAAGGTATACTAATGACATGGGTGCCATGAGAATGTTTGCTGCTGAAGGCGACTACAGTATCAACTTATGCCCTCCTAATGATCTGTGGTCCGTCTGTAACAACCCACAAGAAGTAACGATATCTAGTGTAGACCAATTAGAAAATATTGAATTCGGATTACAGACTGATACAGAATGTCCTAGAATAGAAGCGCAGATTACCTCTCCTATTTTGAGAAGATGTTTTACCTCACAGGTTATTGTTGATTATTGCAACAATGGAACCCTGCCAGCGGATGATGCTTTTCTCGAGGTAGAGTTAGATGAGTATATGACCTTCGAAAATTCAGTGCCTGATCCTAGTTTTGTGAATGGCAATATCTTGAGATATGAGCTAGGAACAGTTCCTAGTCTAGAATGTGGAAGAGTACATATTTTTGTGTATATCGAATGCGACACCACCATCTTTGGTTTAGAGCAATGTTACTCCGTAACTTTTGGCCCATCACCTAACTGTGACAACAAAGAATCTGATACCGATACTGAATGCCAGGAAATCAGAGGAGCCTACGATCCTAATGACAAAAGAGCTTTCCCTCTCAGCGGTAGTGATGACTATACCATTCTTCCTAACGAAGAAATCAAGTATCAGATCAGATTCCAGAACACTGGTACAGACACTGCATTTAATGTATTTGTAGAAGATGTCATTTCTCCTTATCTAGATATCAGTACATTCAGAAAAGGACAGTCTAGCCACCCTTACGAATTGACTATCGATGAAAGAAGAAAGGCCATATTCAGATTTGATAACATCATGCTACCTGACAGCAATGTCAATCTTGAAGCTAGTAATGGATTTATAAACTACTATATCTCACAAAAGGAAGATCTAGACAATGGCGTTCATATCACCAATGAAGCTGCCATCTATTTTGATTTTAATGAACCGGTATGGACTAATCGTACGGACCACGAAGTCGATGATGGAACTTCGCTGGTGCAAGAAACCGATTCTGAGATAGCCTTCTCTCTAAGTCCTAATCCTGCCAATGATCAATTAAGAATAGATATCGCAAGCAGAGAATGGAAAAATGGAACTGTGGACATTTTAGATCTACATGGCAAAAAGCTTGTCACTAAGAGTATAGCTCAAGATGTCCTAATTCTTAATGTGTCGGAACTAGGTAGTGGCCTCTATCTTGTACATCTGAGAGATCAAGACGATCGCTGTGCTACACAAAAGCTAACTATAATGAAATAACAAACCGTATCGATCAATACGTTATAAAGCCAATCCCTTGTGGGTTGGCTTTTTTTATGACCCTCTAATCCACCTCAATGGGGACCTTTGTGTCTTGTCCTGAGATACTTTGTCAGTTACAAAATACTAGTTGTAAGAATTCAAAATAACCTTCATAGACATAGTCGCCCAGTGATGAAGCTGCTGAGGATTAGTAGACTTGAATTCTGGTGATCTTGTTGTAACAGAAGCCATAAATTCTAAATACTGAAACAGCTGAACCTTAGCCCCTATATACCCTTCCAGTACTACTTTCCTAGTATCCGCAAAAGAAACAAAATGTCTATCCCCAGCGCCAAAGAGACCATTCAGATGGGCATTATACAAAACCAACCTAGCACTGCCGCCCATCACCAAAGAATAGGCAAAGTAGCCATCTGCTACACTGAGGATACTAAAGTTATGAGTATCTGTATACCCAAGATTGTCTATAAACTTATCACCCTTCATCACCTTCCCTAAGTCAAATCCGAAACCTAGATTAGTATAGTAGCCGATGTTAACATCTGGTCTCAACTGCAGCTGAAAAGTTTTGATAGGTTTCCATACCACAGCCTCCACAGACAAAGAATACATGAAAAGTGGAAACATGGCTGGTAAGATCTGACCACTCTGATAAGGCTTAGAACTATCCCTATCCCACAAGGTAGGTGTAGGTCTTTCCGTGCCAAAATAATCCGACCCATGAAAAAAATTCTGCAGCCCCTTGGCTATACTTAAGCCAGCAAAGCCAAAAGTAAAAGCCGTATTGAAAGCATAATCAAACTTTCTTGCAGACCCAGCTATTAGTTTGTTACCCTCATAACGCTTGGCAGATCTAAAACCCGTAAAGGAAGAAAAAGGCCTGTCCGCATCCAGACTATACCCATCCGCAATAGCGAGTCGATATATCTCAGTCGTGTCGGATATGTGCGCAGGCATGAAACCATTAGAGATAAATGAGATTTCGTGCTTCTCTTGCTCTAATCTAAATCTTAGATCTCGCATAATAGGCTTAGCTACAAAATCATCTATTCTCTTCCTTATAAAAGGCAGCCCCATGATATCGTTATCCATCTCATAGCCATAGGCTGTCACACGAAAGCCGATGGTGAAATTTCTACTGATATTAACGCCTGTTCTTAGAAAGTCTGCATAGTGGTCTTGGTCCAGAGCGACTTCTAGACCAGCAAAATCTCTTTCTTGTGCAGGCAGGCAAGTCCCAATATATACTGCCAGAAATAGGGTGATGATTAACTTTAGCATTCCGAGTTTCATGCCCTAAATCTAGTAACTTTAGCGCTATGGAATTCAAATTTAATTCAGAGATATTTAAAGACTTGGTTATTGTAGAACTGGCTAGTGTGCTGGCTGGTCCTGCTGTGGGGTTGTTTTTTGCAGAGCTAGGTGCGAAGGTGATCAAGATAGAAAATAGAAAGACTGGTGGTGATGTTACGAGATCTTGGAAACATCCCAAGGAACATGCCCACTCCTCTACCTCCGCTTACTACCATTCGGTCAACTGGCACAAAGAAGTCAAGATGATGGATCTATCATTAGAAAATGAAAAGGAAGAAGTCGTAGCTCTGATAGAATCAGCAGATGTAGTCATCTCTAATTTCAGAATGGGTTCATCACAAAAACTAGGCATGGATTATGAAAGCTTAAAGAAGAAAAACCCTTCTCTACTCTACGGCTCTATCACTGCCTATGGTTCTAATGATCCCCGCCCCGGTTTTGATGCGCTGCTACAAGCAGAAACTGGATGGATGTATATGAATGGCCAGACAGGAGGTCCTCCCACAAAAATGCCTGTCGCGCTGATAGATCTCCTAGCTGCCCACCAGCTTAAAGAAGGCCTACTAGTAGCCTTAATAAAGAAACTCAAAACTGGACAGGGCAGTCATGTAACAGTTTCGCTTTACGATGCCGCTCTTTCAGCTCTCGCAAACCAAGCCAGTAACTATCTCAACCTTGACCTCATCCCTCAACGCAAAGGTTCGCTCCATCCCAACATAGCGCCTTACGGAGAAGTCTTCTCTACCAGAGATGGAGAAGCTATACTACTCGCAATAGGAAATGACGAGCAGTTCAGAGGGCTCTGCGAAGTGCTAGATTCCACCCAGCTCAAAGACGACGATTTCAAGAGCAATCATGATAGGTTGCAGAATAGAGCAGCGCTTGGAAAGATATTGGAAGATGCAATGGGCCGTATAGAAGCTAAAGTATTGTTTGAAAAAGCAGCAGATCTTAAAGTGCCTTTAGGGAAGATTAGAAATATGGAGCAAGTATTTAGCGATGAGCTGAGTCAGCCATTAATACTAAATCAAGAAGAAGAGGAGGGCGAGAGCAAAAGAGTGCGGACAGTTGTCTTCAAAATGCAAGAATAAAAGAATGATCACGGAGCAAAAGCTCTATGACCATTTATATTTCTCAATTTAGATAACCTAGTTAGAAAAAGCCTTAAAAGTATTGTAGCCCATTTCACCTTTTACATTAATCAGATACATGCCATTATTAGGTAAGCTAAAAGCTGTGTTGGTGTTGAGACTTTTAGAATCTATCAATCTTCCAGTTACGTCATAGATAGATATAGATATCGCTTCCGGACTTGGATAAGTGATTAAGTATTCAGACTCATTCACTTTCTCTAATGAAAGCAAATCATTAGCTGCTACGTCCTTTACACTGGTATTCAATTCCACAGTTGCTTTATATATCTCTTGACCCACACTATTATCTAGTTCTGCAAAGAAATACAACTCTCCATCTACAATAGAAATAGGTTCTATATAGACATTAAATGACTCTGGGTCTTCGATATATACCAGTTCCTCCATGGTACCATCATATAGATTGACTGAGTAAATTGCATAATCAGACGAACTACCTAGCTTGTTGCCTCCGAAAAGCGCAAAACTTCCAATTTGCTTAGACCTAAATGCTTCTCTCTCTGCAGTATATATTTCTTTCGATTCTCCAGTCTCGCTATTATAATAAGAGTATGTATCATCTAAGAAAAAACCCTTGCTACTTAGATAAAAGATATTCCCTTCTACACTAGCTGTTGGCCAATCTTCTCCCTGGGTAAGCTGGAGGTCTGAATCATGGATTTTCGTCCCAAAAGGGTTGTCACCATTAAAAAGTAAATATTCAGACTCCCACTTTGCAAGGCAAGAATTACCGTTGATGGGACTTACTCGATAAGCTGGCACATCACCAAGCTTCGAAATTTCGCCAGTGGTCGCATTTACACTATACATGCCATCAGAATCATTACCGTCTTCTACAAAAGAAAAAATGACACCATTTTCGAATTCTGCCATAGCATGTGGCTCAGCAAAAGGATCATCTTCATATGATGCTATTTCTTTAACTCCATTACCATCTACTGATAACAAATCAATACTGAAAGATGAGTAATCCATTATAGCTATACCATCCTGAAATTGACACCAATTACGAGAATTCTCATTACCCTCCTCCACTATACTGATTTTTTCGTCATGTGCATATTCAAATAAATCTACACCGTCATATGAAAATATTGAACCTTTAAATTCAAAGTAAAGCTTATTGTCTCTACCAACAATAAATCCATTGACCTCAATAGAACTTCCTGTTCCCAAACCAAAAGCCATTTTAGTGCCTTCAGTAGTACCATCACTTTCCCATATGCTGTGACCAGTTCCATCATTTGCAATAAAGTAAACTTTGTCATTATACAAGGTCATAAAATCTATATCTGAGTCAGCGTCTCCAGGTGCTATATCAGAAACTAATTCTATACCATTAGCTGTAATTTTATACAACTCCCAATTTGTTTCTGGGGTACTTAGTTTTATTAAAGTCATGGACTCATTGACAGCTATAGAGTATTCTTGATTAAGTGTAAAAGTAAAATCACTGTAGGATTCAGTATCGTCAGAGCCTACATTAAGATCTTCCACTAGGGTAAATTGTCCTGTCAAAAAGAAAACAAGATGAATGAATAACAAAGAGTAAAATAATTTCATAATATCAGTTTTTAAATGATTGTTGAATTTCAAAAAAAAGTGAAAGTATTTATCCCAATCTCAACCACCTAGCTGAAAGATCGATTTAACATTATTACAAAGAAATACCTACCTTTCTATCCACAACTCAACTAATCTTATGAGAATATTACTTTACATTTTTCTATGCAGCTCTTGTCTCAAAGCCCAGTCTCCTATCTACAACTCTGCCTCTACCCACCACCCTATCGTAGCAGAAAATGGAATGGTCGCGACTCAGCATCCTATAGCCACGGACATAGGTCTGGAGATTCTGAAGCAAGGAGGTAATGCCATAGATGCTGCTGTCGCAGTAGGCTTTGCACTTGCAGTAGTCTTGCCGAGGGCTGGTAATCTAGGTGGCGGTGGATTTATGGTACTGCATAAAGATGCGAAGACCACTGCTATAGACTACCGCGAAATAGCACCACAAGCTGCCCACCGTGACATGTATCTCAATACTGATGGAGAGGTAGATGCTATGGAATTCAATCAGAGCTATAATTCTGTAGGTGTGCCAGGCACTGTTGCCGGATTACTCTATGCCTTAGAAAAGTATGGCACTATGAATACTGAAAAAGTAATCGCACCGGCTATTCGCTTAGCGAAGGAGGGCTTTCCTATATCACATGACCTCGCTTATGTTTTAGAAATATATGCAGAACGCCTACAACGCTGCCCAGATACAAAAAAAATCTTCTATAGAGCCGATGGCTTTTACCGTGCAGGAGACTTACTCATACAAAAAGACTTGGCCTGGAGCCTAAGCCAAATTTCAAAAAAGGGAACAAAAGGATTCTATAAAGGTGAACTAGCCAGTAGAATAATAGAGGGTATCCAAGCAAATGGAGGAATCATGACAAAAAAAGATCTCAAAAAATACCAAGTAAAAGAAACAGCCCCAGTATGGGGACAGTACAGAGATCATAAGATTGCTTCTATGCCACCTCCTAGTTCTGGTGGTGTCCACCTGATACAGATGATGAATATGCTAGAAGGATATGACCTAAAGTCTCTAGAACATAATTCTGCTGAAACCGTCCACCTCATGACAGAAGCCATGCGACTAGCCTATGCAGACAGAAGTGAGCACCTGGGTGATCCTGCTTTCTGGTCAGTACCTATAGAAGGGATCATCTCAAAAGCCTACGCAGCAGAGCTAAGTAAAAATATCAACCCTAACCAAGCAACAGACTCAGACCTGGTCAAACCCGGACAACCCCAGGACTATGAGAGCGAAGAGACGACTCATTTCTCTGTCGTAGACAAACATGGCAATGCGGTATCTAATACCTATACTCTGAATTTTAGCTTCGGTACTGGGCTCATCGCCCCCGGCACAGGCATCCTACTCAATAATGAAATGGGCGACTTCTCAGCCAAGCCCGGCACCGCAAATGCCTATGGCCTCATAGGAGGAGAAGCCAATGCTGTAGAACCTAAGAAAAGACCACTCAGTTCTATGACGCCTACCATAGTATTCAGAGAGGGCAAACCTTTGCTTGTCACCGGCAGCCCTGGCGGCAGTCGTATAATAACAACTGTCTTACAGATCATACTTAATGTCATAGACCACGAGATGAATATTGCTGAAGCGACACATGCTTCACGCATACATCATCAGTGGTATCCAGACATCTTGTTCTATGAAAAATACTTTAGCTCGGATACTAGGAAATTACTGGAGCAAAAAGGCCATACGCTTAAGCAGCGTGCAGCAATGGGTAGTACACAATCTATCATAATAAAGGAAGATAGGCTGATGGGTGCCTCTGACCCTAGGAGACCGGATGGAACGACGAAGGGTTACTGAATTGAACTTATCTTCAAACTACAACTAAGCGCCAAAGTTAAAATTTAAGGACTCATTGTCATAACTCTTCTGGTCTAAAGACCTTCTACATCTATCCCTTCACTATCTAAATCAAATGCTAACAAACGATAATGATCACAGATATAAATGATACCCGTCTCCGGATCAACTACATAATTTTCTTCAAAAGCATGACCATCTCTTTCATAAAATGGAGAAACAATTTCTGCTTCCACATGACACTTACCCTCACTAACTTTTAAAAGTGACCTAGCTATATCTGTGTTTCTAGCTCCTAGATATAATGACTCATTCTGAATAATAATCGGAACAGTTTCTTTCAAATTCGGAATATTAATTTTACAATGTAGTGCACCCGAGTACAAATCTAAGCCGATAAGAAAATCATTTCTATCACTAAAGTAGAGGACATCATCATCTATCACCAAACTAGACCAAGCTTTGTCATAAGCCTTAGACCAAATCAATGTTCCGTCTTTCAGGTCGTATGAAAAAATCGCATCTTTGGACACAATAAGCTTCCCATTTTTAAAGTAGGGACCCATCGCCCTCAGATTTCTTTCTGTAAGTGGTAAGGTTTCAGATTTCCACTCTAATCGATTTTCAGTCAGATTATAGAGATATAACTTTTCCCTTATAGATGCCGCGTAACTATCATTAGACCCACCAGCTATTACTGCAATATACCATATGCCCATCCACTCAAAAATGACAGGAATGTTAATCCCGAATTTTATGTATTCTGATTCGATTACAAAAACATCACTCCATTCGCCATCATGCATAGATGCTATTTGTATCGTAGCAAAGCTGTCCAACTTCGATCCCTCTTTCTTAGATCTGTAAAAAGAAATAATTTTATCTTGACAACCGCTCATTACAGAATTTTGGGACCTTTCAGATTTTTGCTTCCATAAAGTCTCTCCAGTGTTCACATCTATACCATAGCTTAGGTTTGAAAGTTTTACAACTAGAACGTTTCCATGATGATATAATTTCGGACTACTAAAGAAGCACAGCTCACCATGTTCATCATAGATATCTTGCCAGTGCCATACTTTCTCAAGAGTATTTTTGTCATAAGCTGCTATCCACCATTCTGGCACATCAAAGGAGTTATGAGTAAGAATGACATTATCTTGAGCTAATAAAATATCTTTATGAAACATATA
>CALLAE010000161.1 GCA_938002665.1 uncultured Saprospiraceae bacterium
AGCGTCCCGGTTATGAGTGGGATGTGGGGGTGCATTATGTCGGGCAGGTCAATGACGATAGCTCGATGATGAAAAAGCTCTTCGACATAGTAACAGATAAGCAGCTGGAGTGGGAAGACGCAGGAGAGGTCTATGACCAAGCTATTATCGCTGGCGAAAAATTCAATTTCAGAAAAGGAAAAGAAAATCTCAAGGCAGATCTCAAAGAGCGGTTTCCTGAAGAGCAGGAAGCCATAGATAGATACTTTGAATTATTGGGTAGCGCGGAGTTGGCTGCGGGACTATTTTTTGGAGAGAGGACGATGCCACCTCTTATGAGCAAGACTATCGGCTATTTTCTGAGAAGAAAATTCTTGCCTTACTGCAGAAAAACAACTTTAGAAGAACTAAAGAAAATAACGACCAACGAAAAACTGCTGGCCATCCTCTGCACCCAATGCGGAAACTATGGACTTCCTCCGCATCTGAGTAGCCTAGCCATGCATACCACCATCGCCAATCACTACATGAATGGCTCTGCCTATCCCAAGGGGGGCGCTTCACAGATTTATGAAACCATGTCTAAAGTCATCACAGACCGAGGAGGAGAAATCTATGTTAGAGCAGAGGTAGCAAGCATCGAAACAAAAGGCAAAAAAATTACCCAGCTCAAAATGACCGACGGAACTACTGTCTCAGCCAAAAACTACATCAGTAACTGTGGTCTGCATAACACCTATAATAAACTCATCCAGAATACGTCAAAACTAACAAGTCAGAGAAATGAACTTAAGCAGATAAAACCAAGTACCAGCCATATGTGTCTGTATGCTGGCTTTACCGCATCAGACGAGGAGCTCGGTTTTCCTAAGTATAATAAGTGGGTCTATAGGACTGAAAATTTTGGGCAGGACTTTGAGCAATTTGCCTCAGATCCCACCGCCCCACTCCCGCTCACTTATATCTCCTTTCCTTCTGCCAAGGACTCCGTCTGGAGAAAAAACAATCCAAACAAAGCCACCATACAAGTAGTCGTACCTGCAAGCTATGCATGGTTTGAGCAGTGGCAAGAAACCAATTGGAAGAAAAGGCCAGAGGCCTACAATAAGTTTAAGGCAGACTTCAAAGCTAGGATTCTGAAACAATTTTTTGAGCATTTTCCTGAAGCAGAACAGCATCTTGACCATGCAGAACTATCCACCCCACTGAGCACCCAGCATTTTTCTAACTATGCTAGTGGGGAGATATACGGACTAGAACATACACCTAAAAGATTCTCTCAGCAATGGATCAGAGTCTATACGCCATTCAATAACCTTTATTTAACAGGGCAAGACATTCTGACTGTAGGCGTTGGAGGCGCTTTGTTTTCAGGAGCTTTTGCAGCCTTTGGTATATTGAGATTGAAATTGCTAGGCGTGATAAAAAGAAGTATGAAGTCAGGAAACTAATAATTGTCTAACTTAGTATTAAGTATAGAAAACAATTAATGATTAGACTTCCATACATCCTAGCTCTGATTCTTTCAATGTCTTGTTCTTTGTCAGCACAGTTTACTGAGATAGCTAATACAGAAACCTTTATGACTAAGGCTGCATCCATTACTAAAAATACCACCTCACTAAAATGTGATTTCGTACAAGAAAAGCATCTTAGCTTTATGTCGGCACCCATTACCTCGAGTGGCGTATTTCAGTACAAGGAAGGCAACAGGATAAGATGGCAGTACACTGCACCTTACAACTACCTTATCATCTTGAATAATGGGCAGCTACTAATAGACGATGAGGGCAGCCAAAATGAAATAGACCTGAGCAATAACAAAATGTTCGATCAGATAAATGAAGTTATCTCTAAGGCCATGACTGGTAATGTCTTCAGTCCTTCTGAACAGTTTAGCCAATCACTCGCAGAATCAGAAACAGCTTACAAAGTCATCATGCAACCCTTGACAGAAGAGATACAGGCCTATCTTACTGAAATAGAAATCTATCTTTCTAAAGACAACATGCTGGTCAGCAAAGTAATCCTAAAAGAATCATCTGAAGACTTTACTAAGATTAGCTTTGAGAACAGCGAAATAAATTCATCAATCCCTGATGACATTTTTATTTTAAATCCATAATCAATCAAAAAAACAACTTTATGAAAACCATTAAACTAATAATTGCCTTTTCATTGATTGCCCTGATGCCGAATATAAGTTCTGCGCAAAAGGTAAAAGTAATTGACGGAAAGATTCCTTCTTTTAAAGGAGAAAGAAGTGTGCTAGTAGAATTTGCCTACGAGGATATGACAGTAGGAAAGAAAGACGAAGTGGATTACGTAGCTGAAAAAATCAAAGAGAAAAACGAAGAAGAAGCTAGCAGTGGTGAGGCTTGGCACAAAAGATGGGTAGGAGATAGAACAGAAAGATTTGAAGGAAAGTTCTTGGAACTTTTCAATAAGCAAGTGAAAGAAAAAGGCTTGAAAGCTTCTGCATCCACTGATAAGGCGAAATATAGAATGCTCGTCAGAACGACACATACAGAGCCAGGATTTAATGTAGGCGTTATGAAGAGACCTGCTCACATCAATATCGAAGTAGATATCACAGAGGTGGGTAGTGATGAGGCCCTTGGAACTTTTTCTATTAAAAAGATACCGGGAACAGACGGAATGGGTTTCGATTTTGATGTAGGAAAAAGATTGCAAGAAGCGTATGCTAAAGGTGGGAAGACACTAGGCAAGCACTTCAAGAAAAAACTTCTAGGTAATTAAATTCCGAAACGGAATTAAAAAAGTCCTGCTCTATACGTTAGAGCAGGACTTTTTTATTGAGGTCATTTTTTTTGTAATAACTTATGATGCCATCTGTACCACCTTCGCCAAAGACTTAATCGCCTTCTCGTGCTTCTTAACAAAAGGGTTGGTCTTATCCCACACGTAGCCAGCGAGCACAGAACAGATTTGTCTTTTCATCTTTTTGTTAGTCGGATTTAGATCTTCATCACTGGTATAGAAGAAGATATCTTGTAAGCTGCCATCATACCATGAAGTGACATAGGTTCTGAAGGTATCCACACCTTGTCTAAGATGCGCCGCATAAGTTCCTTCCCAATCCACTTGCTTTCCATCCATCTCATCACAGGCTAATTTTGCCGCAAGCAAACCCGACTGAGTTGCAAAGGTGACACCTGATGAAAAAATAGGATCTATAAACTCAGAACTGTTACCCGTGATCACATAACCAGGCCCATATAGTTGCTTTGCTGCAACGGCGTATGCTTCTATCTGATGTGAATCCATTTGTAAACTCTGATCTCTAAACCTATCTGCCATCTGTGGGACATCAGCGATCATCTGCAAGATTCTTTCATCCTTAGTCCCCTTAAATGATTCTATGTAATCAGAATTTCCTACAAAGCCTACTGAAGTCTTGCCATTAGAAAATGGGATGACCCACATCCATACATCTACCTTGTGAATCACAAAAGTAATCTGTTTTCCAGCTGAACCCTCTGGTCTTGCTGTATCTGTGAGTTGGGTAAAGATGGCTTTACGTGCCGGAGAATCCAATTTCTTTTCTAGGTCTAGCAGCCTCGGCAATACCCTACCGTACCCGCTTGAGTCTATTACATACTTAGCGGTTACTGTGTAATCTTCACCGTCCTTGTCTGTTATAGTAGTTGTAGAGGTAGATCCTTCAAATGAGATGGCCTTGACCGAATGCTCAAAGGAAACGTCTACTCCCATCTTCTGAACCTCAGTGGCTAAGACATTATCAAAATGATCTCGAGGCACTTGCCAGGTCCATTTCCATCCATCCGTATATTGTTCTCCAAAATCAAAAAGACATTCCTTATCTCCTTTAATAAATTTTGCGCCATGCTTCTCTTGATAGTTCTGAGCTTTGAGAACTTCCAAAAATCCTGCCTCCTCAAGATCAGCCATGCACTTAGGCAATAAGCTCTCACCGATGACAAAGCGTGGAAAAGCCGATCTCTCCACTACCTTCACTGAATAACCTCTCTGGTTAGCGATGGATGCAGCAACACAGCCAGAAGGCCCTGCTCCTATTACTAAAATATCTACGGATTGATTATTGGAGGTCATAGCTAAATTTATCTCTACTAAAGTTAACATTAACTTAAGTCATTCACACGGTTATCGATCAATTTTATCGGCTTTCGCATGGCTGGCAAGAACCTCAACTTCATTATCTCCTCCCGTGGTAGAATCTTTACTATAGGTTTGACCCTGAGATTTGCTTGAAAAGAATAATTCAGTTTATCTACAGCCACCAGTTTCTCTAGCCCCTTAGCTACACTGACACAGACAGTAACTTCGTCAGTACCTATATCATTGGTGGCCAACTGAATGACATAAGCTGTAACCCAGTCCATACCATTCAGCACTTCATAAATCGCCTCTGGAAACAAGGTCGTACCCTTATATTTTATCATTTGTTTCTTCCTGCCGAGCACAGGACTCAGCCTCTCAGTCTTATTACCACAAGCACAGTACGCTGAACTCTTGACACAGACATCTCCTGTCTTGTACCTCAGCAAGGGCATACCCTCTATTCCAAAGGTCGTCACCGTCACTTCTCCTACCTGGCCTTCAGCAACCTGCTTGCCCATCTCATCAACTAGTTCTATATGAATGAGCTCTGCTGGTATATGACCTCCCATTCCTGAAGCACATTCTGTAATAGCTGTTGCCATTTCGGTAGAAGCATAGGTAGATATTAACTTGACATTAGGCATTTTCTCTCTTATTCTTGAACCCAGATTATTCAGACTATAATCTGACTTTCGGATAGGCTCACCTATGCAAATAATTTTTTCTATCAATCTGTTTATCTGTTCTACCTGGTCGTCAGAAGCATAGTCCAAGATAACCAGCAAGAACGACGGAACAGCAATAACAACATTAGGCTCAAATCTGCTGATAGAATCTAATTGTAGTCCAGGGCTGCCTGACCCTACTCTCACTGTAGCACATCCATACTCTTGAGCACCTAGATAATAGGCTAGGCCTGCCATAAATCTCTTGTCTAGTGTCACCATTAATTGTATTCTATCAGAGGGCTGGCAGCCAGAGATAGCTAATGATCTCGCTTCATTTTTAGCGAGGCGTTTTAGGTCAGCTTTAGTCAGCCCAAAAGAGACGGGCTTCCCTAAGGTGCCAGAAGTTGTAATCCAGTCTGCTATCTGATCCTTAGGAACACATAAGAATTCATCATTGTGCGCTGCAAGATCTTCTTTGGTGGTTAGAGGCAATTGCTCAAGATCCTCAAAGGATAGGATTTGCTCGACCGCGACGTCAGCTAATCTTTTCTGATAATAGGGTGAGTTAACTTTGAGGTAAGCTAAGGTTGCTCTCAAGCGTTCCAGCTTGAAAGCACTTATTTCTTGTGTAGTTGTAAGTTCTATTTCGTTTATCATCTGACCTGCTTTATTCACAAGCTCTAATAAGTTCTTTAATCTGCTTCACATCCTTATCCCAAGGTATAACTTTGGTCAAAGCCTGCTTAAGATATCCTACTGCAAGGGTACAATTATTCTGTTCTTGAAAATACTCCCCTGCTAACAAATATCCCTTGTAGAGTTTAGGATTCTTACTGATCATCTCATCAAAGTCTTTGTTACTATATACCTTATCCGCATCTATGCCCTTTTCCATTTCTATATAGCGACTATAATAGAACTCATAGTTAGTATAAGCCTGGCTACGGATCCAGTCAGAAGCTGGAATCTTAGCCTGTTCAATTGGTGGAGTGCTAGAATCACTGCTCCTTGCAAATTCACTTTTTAAGTCATAAGCGACATAAGCATCCATAGGTGAATCCCCGACTGAGATCCACATAAGCAATTTCTCTGGCTGAAAAACGATAGAGTGATGGGTAATCATAATATTGATATTCTCCTCGTTGCCTATGCCCAAGGCTTTTTCTTCTTGCTCGCCCATATCTCTGAGCACTGCGACACTGGCCTCTACATCCAAGCTATCTTTCTCCTTGATGAGTAGGTTAAGTCTGTTCATCCTTCTTTGAGTGGAAGAGATGGTCTGGAATTCTACATTGCTCTCCATCTCAGCGAACGCTTCCGACTGAAAATGATTAGTACAGAAAAGCAAGTCGTCTTGCGGTTGCACAACAAGCGTCGTATCTGCTGTCTTTTCTATGATTATACTGGTGCCATCTATTGCAGAGCTTATGACAAAACTTTCTGCCACAAATATTTCTCGCTGCTTTGCAATTTCTAAAGCTTCCTGTATCGTACTGGCATACTGCAAGATTTCTCTAGCCAGTAAGGAGACAGGCATTTTGGCTGAGCGAGGCATTTCGGGCGGACCAGCATTGAGACTGATAGTGAGGCCTTTCTCATTCATGCCTGAGAGCACTCCTATCATCCCCGGCCAAGAATAGGATGCAAAGGCATAACCTTTTTTAGGCTTCATATAGAGCAGCAACTTATTCTTCTTAAAGGCCTCGCCAATGTAAAAGTCAAAATTACGGCCAGTAATTATTTCCCCATCCACTGTATGTCTTCCCCAAGCTGAAAAAGCAGAACAGCCTACCAGTCCCATATTCTGAACAGTATGTCCTATATCATGTGCGGAATGGTAGAACAACTTTCTGTGAAATTTCGGACCTATATAATCGAAGTCATCAGAACAGTATTTAGAAATGCCATAGATCTCTCTTTCAAATTCATCAGGTATATAAGCCTGAATATCTCTGTTCTCCCAAGCGACAACATATTTCAAAAACCGCATCATGACTTTATAAGGCAACATGCCTATGACCTCCTCTACAAAACTAGATTCTTGAAAATAGATCAATTCTTCTGACAACTTTCCGATGGCCTGCCCTCTATGGTAAGCGTCTCCCTCTACATACATTTCCCAGACACCATACTCGTTTTTCTTAAGGCTATTCTTGCCTAGGACATAATGATTCTCTCCGACTTGCTTTCGCTCTACTTCCAGATCTGAGCCACTAACTTCAGGTGGACTTACACTGACGAGCAGATAGAAAACTATATAGAGCAAGAGGAGCACTCCTATGCCAATTAGCACTAATCGATATCGCTTCTTAAGTGCCATGTTACACTTAGCTAGCGCTGGTTATCTTGTCCAGCAAATAATTGCTGTCCATGAACTCACCACAAGTTACCACTGAGCTTACAGTGACACCGAGCATGCCGTGCATGTTTAAGTTCTGGCCTGTAAGAAATAAATTAGGCACTTTAGTTTTAGGAGATATGTAGGTTTTCAGCGGGTCCTTATAGTCCTTTTTCACACCATAGAGTGATCCATCTTCTGTTCCGATATAATCTCTAAATGAAAGCGGTGTGGAGGTGTAGTAGGATTTTATTTTAGATCTGACATCAGGAAATTTTGTTTCTAAGAGGTCTATGATTTTCTCAGCTTTTTCCAGTTTCCAGTCTTGATACTCTTGGCTCCTTTCTGATTTTTGCTTAGGTACAGTATTAAAGGTATCATGCCACTGAGCAGTCTCTGCATAATTCATGTAAGCCATAACATTCATGCATGAACTATATTTCTCAGACCTAGATTCCGCTGGCACAAAGATGGCCATACTGGGTGGCCAATTATCTTTAGTATAATTTACTGAAGACCATGTGTCTTGATCACAATGGTGATAGATATTATAATTCAGATAAGGAAAGGTTTCTGGTTTGAATACTATATGCACTGTAAATACAGATAAGCTGTTTTGTAGACTGGTCATCCTATTCCGATAAGACTTACGCAGCTTGCCCTCTTCTATGAGATTCATGGTAGCCTTCGGATGAATATTGGAAATAAACTTCTTTCCGTGTATCACTCTACCATCAGAGAGCTCTACCCCATTCGCTTCGCTCCCATCGAAGAGCATACGTTCCACTTTGGCATAGTTAAGCATATCGCAGCCCATACTTTTCAGTGCGGACTCCATACCTCTAGTAATCTGCCCACCTCCATCTATGCACTTATAAGAACTTTCTATAAACGTATTGATCACGAGTGCATGCACATACAAAGGTGTCTCATCTCCATAGCCTGCATAGAGGGCATTAGATCCAGCAAGCACGTTCTGCAATCTCACATCATCCGTACAGCTCTCGATAAACAATCTAGCACTCACTCCGAAATGCGTCATATCAAAGCCACTCAAATCTCTTGGCTTCAAATTATAGAGTGGAAAATGATTACAGACCTCTTTGATCTTGGCTACATATTTTTCTATGCCTTCCCTTTCACTCGGAAATTGCTCAACTAGACTTTCTGTAAATCCTGCATAGCCCATCGCATGCTTATACTCCTTGCCATTATCTCCAAAGCTGATCCTATCAAAACCAGTCTCATCCATTCTCCTCAAGTTCAACTTGTCCATGAGACCAAAATAACTCCAGTATCTATGTAGATTCTGCCCTGGCTCCAGTCCACCTATATAATGGACTCCTGTATCAAAAATCGCCTTGTCTCTTGAAAATATCTGGAGGCAACCCCCATATTGTCTGTTTTTCTCTAAGATACAGACCTTGTAACCTTCCTTACTCAATATATATCCGCATTGCAGTCCTCCTAGACCGCTGCCGATAATCACCACATCATAAACTTCCGACATACCCCTAATATATTATTCTTTTTGCATTACAAAAATAACATTAGAGGTGTATTTGGTTTCATCGATAGTTTCTACGCTAAAGCCCCTTTTTTCAGCCCAGGCCCGTATCGCCTCTCCTGACAAAAAGCTCAGCTCATTCTGAGTCTTATTGAAGCCAGAACCTGTAGAAAACAGCTCTGTCAACTTGGTACCTTTTATTCTCTCTTGCTTGTCAGCATCCCCATCTCTCAGAATAATCTTTCCAGAAGGATTGAGCTGATCTGCACAAGCGTCTAGTAGAGAGATCTGTTGGTCAGGCGTCAGATAGTGGACCACATCAGACAGCAAAAAGACATCTGCTTGCTCCAGAGGATAGTTGGTGATATCAGCAGCAACAAAAGTTGTCTGATCAGAATTTATCGCACAATTCTGAGCCACTGCTATTTTATCCTCATCATAATCTATACTTATAAAGTTTCTCTCCTTCTTTGCTCTACTCAAAAAATATGTCATATAGCCATAACCACAGCCTAAATCATATACCGTAGCAGCATCCGGAATCAACTTATCAAAGAGGACATAGTTACCCTCCATTTTGGTCTTGACCTTGGTATACCATTCTGTCACAGGTCCTTTATAGATATAATTATACAGTACTGCATCTCTATTGTAATCTAAATCTTCTAGTTCTTCCCTGAGCTCAGCATATCGTCCTCTAAACCACTTGCTAAATTGCTTAGTGACAGCAGAATAATCAGTTCCATAAGCATTACTTCCATAAGGAATCCTGTTATCTATGACGGTGGTAATTTCATTGGCTCTTCCCCAAAATTTATTTTTCCCCAGAAAATCTTTAGTACCATGAATAAAGACAGGAACGATATCCATTTTTGCTTTCTCCGCAAGCAAGAAGGCCCCTTTTCTAAAGCGCAGCATTTTATCAGAAGGAGCTCTGGTGCCTTCAGGAAAAATGGCAATAGAGTATCCATCAGCAATAGCCCCTTCTAATCGCTCTAGCAAGACATCAGCACCTTGCGAGATAGAATGGAAATCTGCCAGGTAACAGACGATTCTGTATATAGGACTGTTCCGAACCCAATCATTAGTGACAATTAAAATTTTAGGTGTCATACTGAACATCACAGGTGTATCTATCAGAGATCTATGATTAGCTACTACTATGGCAGGTTTTTTAAAGGACTCATTATACTTATTGTGGATAGTGTACCGATTAAGAAAGGAAAGACGCAAGTAAGTCTTAGAAGCCCAATATATACAGTGATGCAAAAACGATTTCCTGATTCTGAGTGGAATAAAAAACAACAGGATCAAGATAAGAGAAATTATACTGAGTATTATGCACCCGAATAGTAAAGTAAAGTATACCCATAAGGTCTTACCCATATTCAAAATAGTCAAAGGATACTCTCTGAACTTTCCATCCTTTTCTGTCAGCCATCTGAAAAGTAAAGGCTGGATCGTAAAGGAGACCAGCAATACCGAAAAGATACCAATCAAAGAAATAGAGGCAATAGATTTCAAAGCTGGATGCTGAGCAAATAATAAGACGCCGATGCCTATCAGAGTCGTCAGTGAAGACAATAAGATAGAGGCCTTATAAGAGCTAAGATTATCTACTCCAGTCCTATACTTTTGCTGGAGACCACGCATAATAAAGATGCTGTAGTCTATCCCGAGTCCAAAGATGAATGAGGTAATTATGATATTTACGATATTGAATTTGAGACCTAAGACATTCATCATGCCCAGGGTTATCGTCCAAGAATAACAAATAGGCAAAAAAGCGACTAGTGCCAGTTCTGCCCTACCGTACACCAAGTGTAACGTGATAAAAACAACCAGCAAAGAAATCCATACAAGTTTACTAAAGTCACTTCTAAGTGTTTCTACAAATTCGTGCACTAGATATTCCTTGTCTATGATAGAGACCTTGTCTAGCTCACTGAAAGCCTCATGCACATATTTTTTCTGATCAGAGTTGAGTCGTATCATGGTACTGGTCGTTGCTGATGCTTCTTTAGTTGTGAAGTAATCAGACAGCATACCCCCAGTCGATTTGTCTAGTTCTACTGGCGGGATAGTCTTGAAAGATTTATCCATGAGGTCGTAGAAAGGAGAAAAGGCGGTAGCTTTGAAATTGAGTGCGGAGGTATAATTGAGTATGTTAGCTTTTACTGCCGTTTTCCTTTCTTCGTTCCAGAACGCTTTCCACTTGGCGATTTTTTCTTGCTGCTGTGATTCAGAACTGATGAGTTGGTTAGGAGAGGTATAGCTTTCTATTTTGCTTTCTGACTTTAGCTTTTCGAGTTTGGGAACCAGTTGGGCACTGTTCTCTAGGGCCTCATTTATATCTCCTCCAAAACTTATCAAGAAAATTCCGCGCTTGCTAGCATCCGAAATAGCATTGATCCCATCCTCAGCTTCTACCAGCGCCTTCGGCATATAATTTATCTTATTGAGATCAGACTCAAAGGTGACCTCTGTTGCATAAAAAGATAGCCCTATGAAAATTGCGATGATAGCAAGGACTAACCATTTTTGCTTTTCGTAAGGGACAGCTGCTATTTTGTCTACGAAGGTATTATTGGAAATAGTGGCTTTAGAATGCTTGAAAAAGTGGGGCTGCAAGAGTAGAGCTAGAATAGCCGAAGAAAATATACTCAGTGCTGCAAATATTCCTAGATCTTGCATAGCCTCAGATCTTACCAGATAGAGACAAAGGAAAGCAGAAGAGGTCGTCAGAGCGCTCAGCATAATGGGTAAGCTGACATCTTTGTAGACTGCCTGCACATCATTCTTCTGCCTGAAATGGGTAAAGAGATGGATAGAAAAATCTATACTTATTCCTATCAGCACGGAGCCCACCCCTACTGCAATAATAGAAATAGCAGGTTTCAGAAAGCCCATAATGGCTAGTGCGATAGCGCCTCCTCCTATGACTGGTAAGAGGATATAGAATTTAACTTTCCAGTCTTTGTAATAATAACTGATGAGTAAGAACAAAAAGAGCAGAGCTATGGTCACTGTAAGTGTGACATCCTTTCTTATCCTATCGGCATTAGCGAGGCTGATGACAGAGCCACCAAAAAAACTAAAGTCACAATTCAGAAATCGCTGGTCATAGCGCTCCCCTATTCTTTCTACTTCCTTAATGAGCTGAGCAGAATTAGCAGCTTGTAGTCCTACATCTTCTGGAGAGATAAAAAACAACAGATGCTTTCTATCCTTAGTCAGTAGATAGTTATCATAGAGCTCAAAGTTGTCATCTAATTGAAAATTAGTCAACTCATCAAAGACAAAATTGGAAATGCCGAGTGGATCTTTTCTGATAATTTTTTTAAAGGCAAAGCCAGCTGGAGAATTTAATGCTTTATATGCACCTGTCACTCTTTCTTTTATAGACTCTGGAGCCAATCTAGCTTCTAATTCTTGGTAGTGCTTATCATCCAGAAATAGAGGCAGATTATCTAGAACTAGAGTGCTCAGGTTTTGGTACAGCCCTGGATCCATTTTGTATGAAATAGATTTGACTAGGTCCTTAGAGGGGCTGCTTTCCAGAGCATCTACAAAGAGCTGACAGAAAAGGGTTAGCGAGTCGGCATAGCGCTCATCAGTAGTAGAAAGGTGGAGGATTAACCTATTAGAAAGTTCAGAATCAAGGAAACCTTCATTGAACTTTTGGATTTGTTTATTAGCAGGGAGGACTTTGGTGATGTCTTCTTCTAGGTCCGTAGTCAGCAGAGCTAATCCACAAGCCATGAGTATCCCCAAGAAACTAACTGGGATGATCCATTTTCTGGCCTGAACGTACTTATAGACACGGTACAAAAAGTTATTCATCAATAAAGGCTGATCCGCAACAAATATGTAGAAAATCTTAGAGTTCTCAGAGTTCTAAGTTAGTTCGCTACAGTTTCCTATGTTTTGAGTCTTATCAAATTCCACCCCCTAGCGCCCGCCAGCGGGGGAAAATTTTGTTTTGTCCTGAAATAGGTTGGTACTATAGTTTCAAAATTTACCAAAAAAAGGTCCTATCCTTTATTTGCAAAAAAGGAGGTAATCCTAATTTACTCCTTTGATTAATTTATCTAATAGCTATAGAAAATGTAATTAATCATTTCTGTTGCAACATTTTGAGTGCTTTGACAAATTATTATTTAGTAGGTAAAACCAAGTAGCTTTTCTTTGCTGAGCCAATTATATAAATACAGCACACAGAGCAACCATTTGGAGCCTATATGCACATTATCATATGTAGCCGAAAATCTATTATGCTATATGCTCAAACATTAAGCTATTATTCTTTAGGAGACAAAAATCTAAATTCTTTTATTAGATATATAACTCTCGATAGAGATCATCCATTAGTCATTATAAATTGCTGTAAGTGAATTGCTTCAAATCCATTAATCTATTTATTCTATTAGCTGGCATGCTATCCCTCATTAGCTCAGATGCCTTAGCCCAAGGCTGCTTCAACTCTGATTTTGAAAGCGGCGATGTAGATGGGTATACTACCTATGTAGGCAATATAGCATCTGATGGCACTATCAGAATAGACAATCAAGTCTTGTCCCCTAGTCAACACAGAGTGCATTTCGTTACAGAGGGCAATGACCCTATAGCTGAGGAATTTTGTATAGAAAATAAAGAGCTGCCCATGGTACCTATAGGTGGTGGAGCCTATGCTCTACGACTAGGTAATAGCCAAAACGGCGCGCAGGCAGAGCGGGTTACTATCAGCTTTACAGTAACAGAGGAAAATAACTTTTTCTTACTCAATTATGCCGTATTGCTCAATGATCCCAGCCACCAGCCGCACCAGCAACCCCGCTTCAGATTGAGCATAACAGATTCCCAAGGTGAGCAGTACGCCTGTGGCTATTATGAAGTGGTAGCAGCCGCCAATATCGAAAACTTTGAAAATTGTGGTAGAAACTGGAAAGTCAGGCCTTGGACCTCTATCGGTATAGAACTGCAATCTTATATCGGAGAGGAGATTAATATTGAGATGAGCACTAACGATTGTTCTCTTGGTGGGCATGCGGGCTATGCCTATCTAGATGCCACGTGTAAACCGCTAGAGATAGAATTATTTGATAATTGTGATTCTAATTCTGTGGCTCGAATGCAGGTTACAACGGGTTTTGACGAATACCTATGGAGCACTGGAGATACCACCAGCGAGATCCAAATACGAGATCCCAAAATAGGGGATGAATATTTTGTGACTGTTACAAGTGCAACTGGCTGCAGCATCGTACTGAGCGATACCATTCCACCCTATACAGTTCAAGTCCAACCACAATTTGGTCCCTCCACTACCACCACTATTTGCAGTGAGACGGCCTATTGGTTTAAGCCTGAAGGAATCAATGTAGATAGGGTCTACTCTGTAGAGTTAGGAATATTTGTCGATTCTTTGATAATCAATAATGTAACTGAGAGCTCATACACCTTCATCGCCTATTCCAGGTCGGGATGTCCTTTAGATTCTGTCACACATTATTTTAATGGTCTGCCCTTTGTGAAAGATTCTATAGGTAAGACTTCCTGTATCGATGATGCGGATGGGTCCATATCCTTGAGGCCCTTGATCGAAGGTCTTGAGTTTGATTATGCCTGGAACACGGGAGATACAACTTCTTATTTGACCGATCTGAGGACAGGTACTTACCGCGTAACGATATCTAGCGAATACTGTGATTATGTTATGGACTATGTCGTAGAACATCCCGACCCTCTATCTGTCGAGGTGGACCAGGACAACGTTATCTGTCGGGGCTATGGAGCAGAGGCAGAGTTCTATGTAGAAGGAGGAACGTGGCCTTATTTTTACTCCTATGATGGTGGCACTTCATATAGTGGTTCCTGTAGCTATGCTTCGTTCAAAGAAGGCAACAATAAAATTTATATAAAGGATAAGAATAACTGTCTAGACTCCGTTACTATCTACTTTCCATTAGTCGAGTTGCCTGAGATTATTAGTTATGATATTTTCCAAGATAGCTGTGGCAATCCAGGAAACCAGATCAGGGTAAACCAATCGACCTCTGGACTACCTCCGTATGAATACAATGTAGATTTCTCTGAGCCTTTCTCCAGTGCGACCACCTTCAACGATTTTCCCATAGGCCCACATACCCTTTATGTCAGAGATGCAAACGAATGTATCAATAGAGTAGAATTTGAATTCAAATACTACGAGTCCTTTTTTATTACCTTTTTAGATATAGAAAAAACGAGCTGCACTTTATCCAATGGTTCTGTAACCATAGAAACTTCCCAGACGGATCTAGTACAGTATGCCATAGATAACTTACCCTATCAGCAATCTAGTTATTTTGGGCCGCTGGAATCAGGACAACATGTAGCTCGTACTGTCAATCGCAACGGCTGTATACAGACCAGAGATTTCTGGGTAGCAGATAGCTACTTACCTGTTCCTATTAACTCTGTAGATAATAATCTGTGCAACGGATTCACCACCGGTGAAATCAATCTGACTGAACCAGATCCAGCAAACCCTTACTCCTACACATGGTCCACGGGCGATACCGTCAGTTCGCTGTCTAATCTAGCAGATGGCACCTATAATCTTACTGTCACAGATTCTGAGGACTGTGTCAATAACTTCAGTTATGATATTGTCTCTCCAAGTGCCTTAGAGATAGACGTCAATGGTGTTTTCTTTAGTTGCCAAGATCGAAATTCTGGAGAAATCTATATTGATGCTATTGGTGGTGTGGGCAACTATACTTACTCTTTTGATGGAGGGCAAAGTTATAGGGTAGATGATTTCAATACAGGTGTAGGTCCAGGTCAGTATACTGTTCAGGTCAAGGATGGCAATTCTTGCATCACAGAAAGAGTTATTACTATAGAGCAGTATCTCATCTATGATGATATCCAGTTGGGCATTGACAGTGATACTTGTGCCTCAGCAATAGGCGCGCTGTCTATAGAGAATATCATTAATGGTGCACCACCCTACCAGTATTCTATCAATGGCACTAATTATCAAGATGTAGCTATTGATTCCAAGAATCTCACTCATGGTGATTACACTTTGTATATAAGAGATAACAATGGCTGCATCTGGCTAGATAGCTTCAGTATAGATTCCATATTTTCTATTAACATAGAGACAGAGGTTAACAATACAATTTGTGAAGAAAACAATGGGCAGCTACAGGTCAGTAGTAATTCGAGTTACAATAACCTATACTATCTAAACGATAGTTTGATGGGTACCGATTCCCTATTGACAGGGCTCTTTCCTGGCTCGTATAAGCTACTAGTCGAGAACCAGTATGGATGTAAGGACTCTGCAGTGTTGCAGCTGACAGAGGGACTACTACCTATGCCGATGGAGGCCCTCACTAATAATACTTGCTCTGATGGAAGGGAGGGATCTATCACACTGACCAATACTTCTGTGTCTTCTACATACAGCTATCAGTGGTCCACTGGAGCTACAGGCAATTCTATTTCTAATCTACCCATCGGCGTATATGAGGTTACGGTCTCAGATGCTGATAACTGCGAAAATTATCTAGATTTTGAAATAGTCGCTCCACCACCTTTGTCCATAGATATCACAGGTATTTTCTATAACTGCCCTGACTTTGATAATGGTGAAATAAATATTACTGCCAGTGGCGGTGATGGTACTTTAGAGTACTCTATAGATGGTGGTGCTAATTATGGAACAGAAACTAATTATGCTGGACTGAAAAGTGGTTCCTATCTAGTGCGGATGCGGGATGAAAACCTCTGTACGAAAGATACCCTAATAGAAGTGGCTGACTATGTATATGCAGAAGACATTAGCCTGGTAGTGGCTATGGACACCTGCGTCGCTGCCAATGGGGCTCTCGTCGTAGAGAATAGAACTAAAGGTGTGGGGCCTTATCGTTATTCTGTGAATGGCACAGATTTCCTGCCAGACACTAGCTTCTTTGATCTGTCCTACGGCAAGTATAGCTTGTATATAGAAGATGGCAACGGTTGTGTATGGGACCAAGCGTTCGAGATAGATACCATGTTTTCATTGCATATAAATGCAGTAGTTCTAGATACTGAATGCGATGAAGCTAATGGCCAGGTCGCTATTGCAGCAAGCTCAGACTTTGGAAATCAATATTATCTCAATGATGATTATGTAGGCGAAGATTCTATAATCAATAGTTTGTCAGCTCAAAAGTACGCCATCGTAGTACGTAATGATTATGGCTGCTCTGATACTGTCAGTGTAGAAGTGCTGCCTAGCAAAGTGCCGATCATAGAAATGGTGGATGTAGATTACTTATCCTGTCTTTCTAAGAATAATTATATTTCTGCAGACGTCAGTTCTGGTAATCCGCCCTTTACCTATTCTATGGATGATCAGCCAGAACAGCCTATGAATGCCTTTAATAATTTAGATACTGGCATGCATATGCTGAAAGTCATAGATACTGAAAATTGCATTGCGGAGATGGCATTCTATATCGAAGGTTTTGAGCCTATAGAAGTGGAGCTGGACTATGAAGATCCTACTTGTGGGCAAAACAATGGTAGTGTTATGATAGATGCCCGAGGAGGAACTGGCCCGCTAACTGTTGTCTATGATGAACTCATCTATGCTGCAGATGAAGTAATACAAGGGCTCTATAAAGGCAGACATACTTTTATGGTACAAGACACGACTGATTGTGCTACAACTGTGTCTATAGACTTAGATGTCCAATGTAAATATTATATCCCTAACATCTTCTCTCCTGATGATGATGGCTTCAATGATGCTTTCGAGATCTTCTTCAGTGAAGGCACTACTGTAAGCATTACGGAGTTCAGCGTATACGATAGATGGGGAAGCTTAGTCGCACAAATGCTAAATATCAATCCTGATGAAGAAGCAATATCATGGGATGGCAACTTCAATAACCAAAGGGCTTTGACTGGTGTATATACGTATGTGCTTTCAGGCCGATTTGAAACTGGGGAAGAGATACAGGATCAGGGAACTTTTACTTTGGTTAGGTGATATTAGACTGTATGTGGAGGGTCTATCTCAAACCTCTGCTTCCCTACATAGTAAATCTTAGCAAAGAACAAGGTGCATAAGTGATCAGCAATAAATTTCTCGATTTTCTACTACTTCCTTTGAATTCTAAAAGCTAACAGAATAATATTACTTCCTTGCCTTTCTTGATATGCCATCTATGGGGATTC
Source organism: uncultured Saprospiraceae bacterium (assembly GCA_938002665.1). Classification (GTDB taxonomy): domain Bacteria; phylum Bacteroidota; class Bacteroidia; order Chitinophagales; family Saprospiraceae; genus RFSX01. Next base: position 17,816 of record CALLAE010000161.1, read on the forward strand.
CTATAACGTATTTTGTCTTTATATTTAGACTATGCGGCGGCCATTAACTACACAAGAAAAACTAGAAGCTTACGACCTAGCTCGACAAGACCTAGAAGCCAAACAGGCTCGTACACTGCCGTGGTTATTCACTCTACCAATTTTCGTTTTTACTATTCTAGCCATGTTTGCCCAGCAACCACCAGTCATCTTTGGGAGTACTGCACTTGCTATTGTTATGTCCTTCGCCTATCACTACTTTAGTATAGGGACCTCCTTCAATGAACTAAAAGTAAAAGTGCGCAAAGCCTTAGTAAATGAGTTTATGGATATTTTCCATCCTGACACCTCTTATAGATTTTATCCAGGCAAGAAAAGCGTTAGAGATATAGTAAAAAAATCAGGTCTAATCAGTGGAGTCAATAGATACAGAGAAGAAGATGTTATTATCGGAAAGCACAACGGCGCTCATTTCTACTTCTCTGAAATACATCTCCTTAGGAAACGGAAGAAATCTACTAGCACAAAGTTCAGAGGAATACTTTTCAGGCTACAAATTCCTTATAAGTCTTTTCCCAAATCAAAAATCCAAAGTAAACTCGGCTTACTGAACATGCTAATGGGAAATTCCATTCACAATAAAAAATATGATGTCCATATTTCTTCTGAAGACCTGGATCAACTAGAGCAAGATCTCGAGCCTTTACTACCCTTTATTTCCCATCTCAGTAAAGAGCAAGGAGACATCAGAATAAAAACTCATGGAGATGAAATAATAATCATGATGGACTCAGATATGAAATTCTTAGACGAGCCAGCTCAAGGTGTATCCGATTCATTTCTTAAAAATGAATACAAGAAAAACATTGCAAGACAAATGAATACTTTGCTCTTCATTGTGGATGCTTTTATAAATAATGCTGACACTACTGAAATCGAAGAACGATTTGAGTTAAAGTCACTGATAAAACTGAGAGAACAAGCATAGTTAGGTTTATAAGCTCTCATTATGAAAATATGAATCTACCAAAGAGTATAACTGAGAGCTTAGCACAAGCCAATATCTCTATTGTTTCTGCAGAACTTGTTACTGGAGGAGATATTAATGAGGCAAGAAAAATTACAACCGCCGAGAGAAAAGAATACTTCATAAAATTCAATCAAAATATAGAAGGGAAGCAAATATTATACGCAGAACTTAAGGGACTAGAACTCTTACAAAAGCATGATGTTCCCACACCTAGAGTAGTCCACTCAGAATTAAATGGTGAGATACCTTATCTCTTACTAGGATGGATCCCTTCAGGGCAGAGAGATGATATGGAACTGGCAGTATCTTTGGCACAACTGCACAAGACCACCGCCAATAATTTTGGCCTAGACCACTCTAACTACATAGGTGCCTTACCACAAACCAACACTTGGACAGCAGACTTTTATAGCTTCTATGTTGTGCATCGGCTGGAAGCACAGCTCAGACTGGCAAAAGATCAGGGCTTTAGCTTCAAGCTGAAATTAGAAAAACTGGAAAGCGTTATACGTAATCTTATCCCTCCTGAAAAGCCAGCCTTGATACATGGAGACCTATGGGCGGGCAATGTCATGGATGGGCCTGACGGTACAGTATTTATAGATCCCTCAGTAAGCTACTGCCATAGAGAGATGGACCTGGCGATGATGCTCTTATTTGGCGGTTATGATGAGGCTGTTTTTCGACAGTATAATGAGCTATATCCTTTGGAGAAAGATTGGCGTAAGCGGAAAGATATCTTTCAGCTCTACTATCTCTTTGTGCATCTTAACCTCTTTGGCTCCAGTTACTATAACTCAGTAGATAATATTCTAAAGAAATATCTCCGCTAGACCTACTGAATTTCAGGCGGCCAGTGCTCAAAAGCTATTTAACTCTACTATTCTGATAATTATTCAATTTTTAGTCTTACGTGACTAAGTATTCTAGCTATATTTGGTCAACTAAAGCTAAAGAAGCAGAAAAGCCTCTGTTTTACTAGCTTTTTCAGGTAAATAAGTGAAGAAACGAGACTTTATAATAGCCAGAGCAATAGAAGCCTTTAATGAAAAGGGCTATCATGCTTATTCTCTCTCCGACCTAGCCGAGGTCTGTACGATGAGCAGAGGGAATCTGGCCTACCACTATAAGTACAAGGAAGATATCCTAGATGATATCTCTGTCAAAATGATGAGAGATATCAAGAGGTTTCAAAAGAGAAGAGTGGATTTTCCTGCCTTTTACAACCTGAGTCTGGAAATCAGAACCTGTAGATCATTACAGCGCTGGTACCCATTTGTATTTAGAGACATGTCTATTCTAGAACATTCCTCTATTAAGGACCTCATGGAACAGTGGTCTAAAGAAGTCATCAAAAGAAACCTATCCACCTTTGCCTATGGCATAGAAATAGGCAATGTCAAGCCAGAAGCCTACGAAGGTCTCTACTATCAGCTTTCTGTCAATGCCTGGCTAATCACTTACTACTGGGTAGCCCAACAATCAGTAAGAACTCTAGGTAAGGAAGATGCAGAAAAGACAGTCTGGTCATCTATCTACCCGCATTTTACAAAAAAAGGAATGATAGCCTTTAATGAATATTACGGAGATAATTTCCTGGGACTATCAGGTATTTCTATCTCCCAATATATGGAACTGAAACATTTGATCTAAAGCCAATATATAAGATATGTATCAAAATTATTTTACCGAAGAACACCACCTTTTCAGAGAAGGATTTAGAACTTTTCTAAAAGCAGAAGTTGTCCCACATCTAGACGAATGGGAAAAGACTGGAACTATACCCAGAGACATATGGCCAAAATTTGGAGAGATGGGTTATTTCGGTCTCAGGTATCCAGAAAAATATGGCGGACTGGACCTAGACATTTTTTACTTAGTCATCTGGCTGGAAGAAATGCAGCGCATTAATTCTGGTGGTTTTGCTGCAGCAATGTGGGCACATAATTATCTGGCCATGACTCATCTACTCAAGGAAGGCTCAGAAGAGATAAAACAAAAATATCTGACAGCAAGTATCTCTGGAGAGATGATCGGCTGCCTCTGCATTACGGAGCCATTCGGCGGTTCTGATGTTGGCTCTATGCGAACCACTGCTTTCAAAGACGGTGACGAATATGTCCTAAATGGATCTAAGACATTTATCACTAACGGTGTCTATTCTGATTACTTAGTTGTTATAGCAAAAGATAATCCCTCTAATCCTAAATCCATGGGAGTCTTTCTCGTGGACAGAGACACAAAAGGCCTTTCCTCCTCAAAGCTAGATAAGCTAGGATGGAGAGCTTCTGACACTGGAGAAATCGCTTTTGACAACGTCCGCATTCCCGCTTCCAATCTGATGGGAGAGCCAGGAAAAGGCTTTTACTATGTGATGCAGCATTTTGCCCTAGAACGCCTCATCATGGGCATCAATGCACATGCCAGAGCAGAGTATGCACTAGAATATACCAAGCAATATATGTCAGAGAGAACTGCCTTTGGAAAATCGATAGATAAGTTTCAGGCCTTACGGCATCGCATGAGCGAAATGTACACAGAAGTAGAAATCATAAAATCTTTCAACTACCAAATCGCCTCCAATCTGGACAAAGGTGTCTATGTTGTAAAAGAGGCTTGCATGTCAAAACTACAGTCTACTAAAGTGGCTGATGAAGTGATATACAGCTGTCTCCAACATCTAGGAGGATATGGATACATGGAGGAATACCCGCTTGCAAGGATGTCTAGGGATAGTAGACTGGGGCCTATAGGTGGTGGGACTTCTGAGATATTGAAAGATGTTATAGCGAAGATGGTTTTGGATGGGAAGACTTATAAGAAGAGTGCTTGATCTTGTTGTTGATAGATTAGTGATTTGTTGACTTGTGATTTGTTGATTGGTTAATTTGTAGACAAGTGGTTGGTTATTATAGGAAATGGATTAGTCCTAGTTATTAGTGGTTCTAATGATTCGTTTATTCAGCATTATATTATGGCAAATCGGAGTTTTGAGGAACTGAATGTATATAAGAAAGCTGTGGAGGTGCGGAAACTAGTTTTTGAACTTACAAAGCAATTTCCTTCAGATGAAAAATTTAGACTAGCAGATCAAATCATACGAAGTACTCGAAAATGTCCTGCTAACATTGCAGAAGGGCATGGCAGGTTTCATTATCAAGAAAACATACAATTTAACAGGATAGCGAGAGGTTCATTGATGGAAACCATTGATCATCTATGTGTGGCATTAGAATGTAATTATATAACTGAGAGTAAATACCAAGAACTAAAAGAAGCAGTAACTGATAATATCAAATTGATAAATGGATATATCAAATATCTGCAGGCTCAAAAGAAAGAATCGAATTAGTAATTTTACAATCTGAATTCACAAATCACTAATCCACAAATAAACAGATCACTAATTGAGTAAGATAAACATAGAACATAGTAAGAACGAAGATGAGATGAAACTTTCTATCTCGGCTATGAAGCGGCGTCTAGAAAAAATTCACCTGGGAGGTGGAGAGAAGAAGCTAGAAAAGCAGAGAGCGAAAGGAAAGATGACTGCTCGTGAACGGGTGGAATATCTCAAGGATGATGACTCTCGATTCATGGAGTTAAGTGCTTTTGCG